>JBFMCF010000011.1 GCA_040754625.1 bacterium
ACAATATGATGATTATTATACCTCAAAATTTTCTTAAAAACAGGGGGGAGCATTTAAAAAGTTGATTTTTATCGATAATGATAAGGAATTTTAATAAAATGTCAAAGAGATTTTTGACATTACGTAACAGCATAAGGAGAAAAATTTATGAAAAAAATTAATTTTATATCAATATTTCTATTTGTTTTTTCTTTCATTAATCTTACTCAAATCATAAAGGCCAGTTCAATCAGCGGAAAAATATATTCCACAAACAATTACGCATTAAAAGGGATAAAAGTCGAATTAAGAAATTATTCTGCAAAAGATGTAAAAAATCAGTTCTTCTGGGAAGGAAAAGCCAAGCTGGACAATACGTACAGCAACAGCAACGGAGAATATGAATTCAACTACCTTCCGGACGGTGATTATTATCTAACAATTGAATTCCCCCAAAAAATGGAAAAAGTATATGAGTATGTCCAAAAACCGGCGGCGCCCATAAAACTTACCCAGAAACAAAATATAAAAGATGCGGATTTTGAAATGAAACAAACCCTTGCTATAATCTCAGGGAGAATATACAAAAGGAATGCCGTAACTCCATACCCCAACGTGTCCCTGGAACTGTCCTGTAACGGCAAAACATATTATTCCACTGTCACTGATGAAAAAGGCGAATATATGTTTGTATCTGAGCCTTCGGCAGGGCAATGGCAAATAATCATCAAAGATATAAACAAAACTATAACACTCCCTTTAAATTTGGATTTAAGCAAAGCCGATACTTTTGAAAATGTGAATATTAACAGTACAGAATAAATTAATGAGGTTCAGGGGAAGTGATAGTCAGAATTATATCGATTTTCAATGTTTCTCCGCCTCTTAAAATTTCTAATACAGCATGGTTGCCTGGTTTTTCTTTATCCAATAAATAAATTAAATCAGAGACCTCCGTCAGATCCTCATCATTGTACATTGAAACAATATCTCCAGCCAGAATGCCTGATTTTTCTGCAAGGCTTTCAGGAAGGATGCTTTTCACAACAATTTTACCCTGCGTGTCATCTGTCATTATCCCTAAACGAATTTTTTCCTTATCCAAATCAGTATAGTTTACCATCCAGAAGAAATCCGCTGCCGGAATATTTAAATCCGGCAGATCAACATCCATTAACTTGTCTTTTTTATCCTCAGGAATAGATACTTCCCTGGGAATAATAATTTTATATGGGAGAGGCATTTTCCGAAAGGCCCGGCGGGGGATACCAAACCCATACTTTACATGGTTACCGCCTGCCAGGACAACAATTTTCATCCCGTTATTCCGCGTCAAAAAATCAACAAGTGTTTTAGCCATAATTTCATCCCACATAGCCTGAATTTGAATAAATGTGTCCAACCCTCTTCCCGTACTGCCGTGCCCGGAAAAATAAGATTTCATATAACTTATATAATAAGGGTCGTTCATATCTATATCAGGAATGTCTTCGCGGTATTTTTCTCTTGTTATGTCAATACCGCTTATTTTCATGTCTTTTAAAATTTCACGGGGAACATTAAGGCCGATAAGGGGTAATTTTTTTTCTTTAATAAAATTAAAAATATCAGCATAGTATTTATAATTTATTCCCCATGTAGAATACCAGTTTGTCTGTCTGATAAATTCCTTTTCCGTAAGCTCCCCCATCGACCATTTATCCAATATCTTTTGATAAGATTTAGGAAACATTTCCACTCCCACGGAAAGATTATCCGGATACAGTTCATGCAATTTTTTAATAACTTCCAGTTGGACATGATGAGCTTCAATATTATCATGCGTTTCTCCGATATAAATAATCCGCGAATCTTTAATAATATCAATCATATTTTCCACGCTGATTACAAAACCTGTCTGGATATGTATAATATCCCCAGCTTTTAAATTAACCGCCAAATCAGAATAAGATAAAGGCAATTTTGTTTTCTTTAAACAACCGTTAAGAGAGAAAAACAAAAACAAAACTGCAAAAAATTTGAAATATTTTCGCATAATTTCTCCGGTTTTTTATGTATTAATGCTGTGCGCGGCTAATTTTAAGATATGGGCTTAAAGTTGCACAAGATGTTATATATTATATATGCTTTTTGTAAAAAAAATGTAACTTTTTTAAACAATTTTTAAAAGTTTATGATAAAATATGTAGTTATGTCTATTCAACTTATATACACACCCCGTAAAAACCTGCCAATGCGGGTGGCAGGGTTTATGTCCGGCTCAGGGACTAACTTAATAAAAATTATTGAATGGACGAAACAACTTGAGACAGAAAAAGGTAAATCTCCATATGAAATTAGTGTGATATTCACAGATAATAAAAAAAGCAATGCCGGACAGATATCAGAAAAATTTAATATTCCGCTGGAGATATTTGACATCCTTGATTATTATAAATTAAAAGGACATTCTGATAAAAAAGATTTATCTCTTCGCTCAGGATTTGACAGTGAAATAGTAAAAATTTTAGAAAAATATAAAATAGATTTAATCGCATTGGCCGGATACATGAGCATAGTCACTAAACCGCTTTTAGATAAATACAACGGGAAAATAATAAACGTTCACCCCGCAGATTTGTCTATTAAAACAGGCAATAAAAGAAAATACACAGGAGCCCACGCGGTCCACGACGCAATATTGGCGGGAGAAAAAGAGCTTCATTCTACCACGCATATCGTAAGAGATAAGGTTGATTATGGTGAAATTCTTTTGATTTCCGAAGGAATTTCTGTTACTATACCGGATAAATTGTATATTATGGATTTAGACAAATCAAAAGAAAAAAGCCTGCTTCAGGAAATAATTGATAAGCACCAGGATAGGCTTAAAAAAAATGGAGACTGGAAAATTTTTCCGCTGACTCTGCAATATATCGCTGAAGGCCGTTTTGCCATTGACACAAAAGGCAATGTATATTTTAATAATGAACTTTGTAAAGATAATCACAGGCTATCTAAGGAGTCAATATGATTTTATCAAACGAACAAAATAAAACTTATCTTGCCGCTATCTTTGTTTTTATAATAACCCTGGGGATTTACCTAAAAACACTAAATCCTTCTATCTGGTGGGAAGACAGCGGAGAATTAACCACTTCTCCATATACACTCGGGATTACACACCCGCCTGGTTACCCGCTTTTCACTTTTGTTACAAAGGCGGTTATAACTCTTATTCCTGTAAGCAATATCGGTTTCAGGGGGAATATGGCAAACGCTTACTGGGGCGCATTATCCGCCGTCCTTATTTTTTTCATAGTTTTAAAAATTGAAAAAAAACTTATTGAAATAAACAAGACAGACCCGAAAATTTTGTTTGGCGGGTATCTCCCGGCTATTGCATCCGCTATTTTGGCTTCTACCGCCGGTATGATATGGTTATATTCAATCACATCAGAGGAATATACCCTGAATTTATTCTTTATGATGCTGGTTACTTTTCTTTTCCTCTTATGGGAAGAAAAAAGAGATATAAGATATATGTTTTGTGCGTCTTTTATCTATGGCATGAGTTTTGCCCATCATCAGCAGGCAGTTTTGTTTTTTATACCTCTCTTATATTTTGCGGCAGTTACAGACTTTAAGAATGTTTTTGCATGGAAAAATTTTATTATCATCCTGTTTCTTTCTGTTCTGGGATTCAGCGCTTATTTGTATATGCCGATACGGTCCGGCCAACACCCATTTTTAAACTGGGGAATACCTTACACATGGGAAGGATTTAAATTTTCCATTAAGAGGGACCAATATGGGCCGCTCCAGCAGATGCGGGAAATAAAAACATGGATTGAACAAATAAACAGAGTAGGATTTATTGAACAATTTAATGTTTATATTTTCATCTTTGTTTTTTTAGGGTTATACCGGATGCTTAGGAAAAATTTAAAATATACTGTATTTCTTTCATTGGCCACCCTTTGCAGCAGTTTATTATTTATTTTCCTCGTAAACCCTCCTTCTCCCGGTCATATGGTCCATTTAATGCGTAAATTTCTTCTCCCTTTTTATGCCCTTTCCGCCATATGGATAATCTTTGGGCTATGTTTTATATTAGAAAAAATTCACTTTTTAATAAATACAATTAAGCCTGTCAGCCAAAAAATTTGGGCGTTTACATTACTTCCTTTTTTGCTTTTTCCTGCAAGCAACCTGGCCTTACAGTATAAAACCTATGATTATCATAAAAGCTATTTTACCTACGATTTTGTTTATAATATGGCCAATACGCTTGAAAAAGACAGTGTTGTCTGGGGATTTCTCTCTAATGACACTTTTAACTGGTGGTTTTATAATTACGCCGAAGGCCGCAGGTTAGACATCGTAAACATCCATCAAAGAATGATAACATTGCCATGGTATTTTCAGCAGACAAAAGATAATTATCCACATGTAGTTATGCGTCATAACGAATTTCTGGATTGGTATCTGGTACAGGATTTAATATACCGTTCGGTAGTTTTTACAAGAGATTTTATGGCAGATAATCCTAACCGGAACTATTATTATACTTATTTCAGTAAAGACTACCTTCCAAAACGGTATGCTTTAGTTCCGAAAGGAATCCTATTCCGTGATTTGGGCGTGCCAAACAACAATCCGGTAATCGACGAAAAAGTATGGTTAAATTACCGTTATAGGGGGTTAAACCTGGATCATGCCACAAGATGTGACAGGGACAATGAGATTCTACATTTTGTTATTAATTCACATTCATATCTCGCCCAGAAATATATGCAGGAGGATAAATATGAATTGGCGATATATCAATTTCAGATACTATCCCGTATCGACCCGTCTTCACCATATTTCCGCTATTCGCTGGGGTACGCTTATTCTAAAGTCAATAAAATAGATTCAGCCGCAAGAGAATTCAAAAAATTTCTGGAATCAGCTCCGCCCAATTCTCCTGAAGCCATCAATGTAAAGAAATGGTTTATTGCGGTCCAGCCGCGTGTTATTTAAATGAGGGGCCGGGGTTCTGCCGGCCCTTCAAATATTTTATAAATAAAATTGCCTGAATAATAACACCCGGCAGCAGTAATGATCCCGGCGGCAACATCAATAACATAATGGAACCTGCAATAAACAGTGGCAATTGCAAGTAAAATAACGTCAATTAAAAAATAAAGGGACAGCCTGCGGTTATACTTAAAAGAAAAAAAAGTGACTATTAAAGCTACAGCCACATGAGAACTTGGGAATGCCGCCCCGGGTTTTTCAGCATAGGCATAAATAAAATTCATTAAAGGCACAAATATAAATCCTTTCATTTTGGGGAAATCCCATATCAAGGGTCCCACAACCGGCAGGAAAATATAAATCAAATAACAAAAATAAAATGTGAAACTTACTGTAAAAATAAAATGCTGAAACTTTTTAATATCTTTAAAATAAAGAATCAGTCCAAGAACCGGGATTAAAAGATAATAGCTGAAATAAAAAAAATGAAAAATTTCTTTCAGCCATATATAAGGAAACTTTTCAGAAAACCATAAGCTTGGCTGTGATTTAAAAATAGCAAATTCAATATTTTGAAATAACGGATCTAAATATTCCTTAAAAAAAATATGATTCAAACGGCTGGTTTCTTCATATAAAAACGTATAAAGAACCGGCGGATACCAAAAACGCAAAAATCTGATAATTTTATTATTCTGTTTTTTATCAAATAAATAAATTAATAAAAATATCCCCGCGATAATAAAAAGATGGATTAAAACAAATGCAGCCCCGCCGGGCACACTGGGAAAAAAAAGAAGTATTATTAATAAAACTGTTATTATATAACCTAAAGTAAATTTATCGGTTAAATTTAATCGCATATCTTTAAAAACTACAATAAGAAACTGAAAAACTAAAAACTTAAAAACCAAAATACTAAATAGCAAAAAAATATTCCTGTGTATTTATGTTTTTCAGTTTTTTAGTTCTTTGGTCCTTAGTTTTTTATTAAAGCCATCCATTTTCTCTATACCACCTTATAGTCTCTTTCACTCCGGTTTTTAACTCATATTCCGGTGTAAAACCAAGTTTCTTTAATTTATCTATTGAGCAGACCCATCCTTTTTGTGAAATTTCCAAGAATTTCTGCCTGTTTAAAAATGTGGCTTTCCCAAATAATTCTGTTGTAAATTCTGAAATAAAAGCGATGAAATAAAGCAAAAAATCCGGAATAAAAAAAGGTATTGTCTTCTTATTTAACGCTTTTTTGATTTCCGTAAGAATCTCTTTTAATTTATAGACAGTCCCGTCTGAAATGAAAAAAGTTTCTCCTTCTGCTTCTTTACTCTCCATAATAAAAAGAACAGCTTTAACCAGATCTTCTACAAAAATTACGCTGATTTCCATTTCCATATTGCCCACAAAGGGCATTATTCCGCTGTTAATCAGTTTAAAATATGTATAAATTCCCCTGTCCCCGGGACCGTAAACGGCAGTCGGGCGGATAATTGTTATCGGAATCTCGCGGGAAAACTTTTTTAATTCTTCTTCACCGGCAAGCTTACTCTGCCCATAGAAACTTATGGCGTTGGGGATGTCTGCCTCTTTCCTGGGATTTTGTATGGTCCCCGGTCCGGAAGCGGCAAGACTGCTTATATAAACAAATCTTTTTATTTTATCCTTGAAAACCGCGCAGGTTTCGATAAGATTTCTCGTCCCTTCCGCATTGACTGAAAAAAAATCTTCTCTGTTCCTTCCTTTTAACACACCAGCACAATGAATTATATACCCGGGAAAATCACCTTTAAATGAACCAAAGGCATCAACTAACGAGGATTTATTATCAACTGAACCATAAACGTAAGAAACAGGCAAATGTGAAAGAAAGCTGAGATTGCTTGTTTTTCTCACCAAACAACTAACTTCGTAATTCTTTTTAAGCAGTTCTTCAACTATTCTGCTCCCGATAAATCCATTTGCACCCGTAACTAAAACTTTCATAATTTAAGGATTATATCATATAATAAAAACCCTTTCAGCCTAAACAAATTATTTTTCAAATTGATGTTATTTTTATAGTCCTAAATTGGTTAATATTTCCACCCTTGCCTTATAAACTTTTTCACTATAAGTTTCACCGGTTCCCCTGCCTGTTTTATCCATGCTGTCAATCCCTGCCGCAATTTCTTCCCATTTATTAAAAGTTTCACTGATATCATATGATATATTTTGTTCTTTCAAAACTTTCCAGTACCAGCCATTCACATAATTTTCGAGATGAGTTAAAAAACCACCCGGGTTCCATGTTTTAATTATTCTATCTATTTCACCCCTGTTTATTTCCCCGGCCTCAAATCTCAATAAAAACCTTTCTCTTAAACCGTCTAATAATATATCATAATTAATAGACCCGTCCGCCGTCTTTTCCCCATTAAAATTGATTTTTCCCGTCCGGCTGTTTTTTTCTTCCCAAACCAAATTGGACTTTATGTCTATACTTTTATATAAAGGGTGGCTTACTTCAAAAGACATGTGAAAGTATGGATCCGGTAAATATAATCTGCTTCTGTGAATACGCGTATATTTTGGAATTTTATATTGTCCTTTTTCTCCTGTAATCACAGATACCGAATAACAAGGCATTAATCCTTTGATTGAACTTTTCCACCACACCGCCGTAATAACTGCATCTTTTACAGGTTTTCCGTCAACCGAATTTATAATCCGGCCGGTGAAAACAGGAGTTTGATAAACCATTTTTAAAGTCTGGATAATAACAAAAATTACAAATATTATAAATCCTGCAATTTTTACTTTTTTTAACGTGGTCCTTTGAAGATAAAAATTTTCTTGATACTTCATAAATTACAAATCAGTTTTTGAAGGTATTATAAAAGCTTTTTCCCGGCGCCACAGAAATGAATAAAGCCATTTAATGTATGGTTTATTAAAATGGTCCAGTAATATATGCTGTCCAAAACCGATAAGCGTCCCTGTTATCCATAAATTCCAGCCTGTCAGCCATGCAGTCATTAATAAAATAAACAGCAGTTCCCAGCTGTGAAGGCATATATATGTTTTCACATTCAGCTTTTCACTATATATGTGCAAAAATTCTTTCAAATCGAACCTGAAATTAAACTCGATAAGGTAATCAATAAAATGGTCAATATCAATTAAGATGCCGGATAAAAAAGACACAAACGTAAAAATCCACGATTTAAAAACCATATGCAGTATGCCTGAAATAAAAGCGGAGAAAGCGATATGGTATTTTATTTTCATAATATATTATCCCGTCCGGCCCAGAGAAAATTATTTAAAATATCCCCGTTTGAATACAATGTCCTGGTCAACGATTACACACTTATCAACATCGAAATCCAGGTTTCTTGCTACGTCGATCAATTCATTTGCCCGGTCTATACTCAAGGCCATATCCCGTGCCAATATCCAAAAATAAGATTTGTTATTCCCGCATACCAGCGCATATGAATAATTTTCTTTATCCAGAAAAATTATATTATATCCCGTATAAAATGGCCAGCTAAAAGATACTTTCAACCTGCCGGTACCGGGGCTTGAAACGAAATACGCTTTTCCCTTTACCGAAACCCATTTTTTTGTATCAATATTAAACCCGTTGTTTACTATATCTATTCCCCCGTCTTTCCTGAGCGTGTATGTTGCGGATACATTTGTCAACCCTTTTTCAAACTTGTTGTCTAAACGTATTATTTCATACCATGTTCCTGTAAACTTATTAATATCAAAACCATCAACCGCCTTTAAATCTCCAGGGATGCCCACACATCCGGCTGAAAATAAAAATAATCCAAGAAATATAAGTTTTTTCATTTTATATCTCCTTTTGTTTAAAATTATAACAAATTTAGTGATCTGTTACATAAATTTTTAATAATTCATGGGAAAACAATTTATTATATTGATTAAATAATAATATTATGGTATAGGTTAATTTAAAACATAAACGGCTGTTTAAAAATGGGATTATTAACAAAAGGCGCTGCAAATTCCAAAGAGAATCCGCCGGATATTTTATTAGATATAATTTTGTTTTTTGCCACGATTGTCCTGGCGTGGTTCGAAAAATGGGCGGTTAAAGATATCCTGTGGAGTTTATGGATTTCAAGTCTCATTCTGGGGTATAGCTATATTATTACCTCAATTATCTCCGCTCTTTTAAGAGGCAGTCCAGCATTTTTTTATAATGAAGAAAAATCCGCCCGGCTTCCCCTGGAGTTTCAGACCATATTAATGAATATTTTTGTTTTATTTGCTGTATTTATGTTTTTCCGCTGGTCATTATTATTCAAAATGATGCTTATTATTGGTCTGCCGGGTTTTATACTGGCCATTGGGGTAATTTTGCGCGATATTAAGAAATGGGACTTTATCCCGGATACAAACAACCTGCCGGTTCGTATTATTATGCTGCTCCCTATAAGTCTATTTTTGCTTGGATTTTTTACACTCCACTTTTTAGGATTTCATTTTGTCCACAGTATTTTTTTAAACGGCTTTTTCCCTTTGGTCCAGGATAATCCTTTTGGCAAAACGCCCAAAGGGACAATGGTGTTATTTGGGGACTTAACTGTTTTATCAATCAAAAACTACTGGCCTTTTATTGTGCTAAGCGCTTTGTCAAGGACAGAATTTATCTCGCCGCCTTCCGTAACCCTGAAGGCCCGTCTGCGATGTTCAAGCCTTATATCAATGTCATCAGAATGCATTTTATGATTTTTATTATCGGCATTTTAGGCATGCTGGGGCTGAAATCTTTCATTATATATATCACTTTGTTTTTATATTTCTTTCCTTTAAGCCATTTTATAACAGAGTTTAAAAATAAACCGTTAGACTAAACCGGTTTTTTTACGGTTCTAAAACGGTGAACCCATTGCGCAGAACGGCCTGCTCATGCCTGGAATTTAGAATTTTTATATTATATTTCCCCTGGGATATTCCGGCAGGAACAGGGACGCTCAGATTATGATAATCGATAAAATTAACAGGCCCTGCGGTTATTTCCGCCTTAAACCTGTGTATAATCTCAAGCCCAAAGTCCGAATCGGCGATATACGCATAATCTCCCGCGATTTTTACCGCCGCGATATGTCCTGAAGTATCAACACCTCCGGCAGGCAAAGGATATCCGGGGTCAGAAATATCAACAATTTTTAAACCGTCCCGCCCTGCCGCAATATACATGTAGTTTCCCTCAACAAAAATATCCAGGATATTCCCCTGCATTTTAAAACTTGAGGATATTTCCGGATGGCCGGGGCTTTTGACATTTATTACTGTAAATCCCTCCGCAAAATCCGCGGCATAAACATAATTTTCTGAAACGTAAACCCGGCGCACATCGCCCTTTGTTCCTGCACGGCCCATTATAAACGGTTTTTTAGGGTCGCTTATATCAACTATAAACAGCCCCGGTTTTCCCGCGGCAATATAAGCATAGAGGCCTGACACATAAACATCGTAAGCGGTCCCGATTGTATCCAGAGAACTTGCAATCACAAACTCACGAGGGTCACTGACATCGATAATATTTAATCCCCCGTCGCCGGCCGCATAAACAAAATTATCGGAAGCATGTATATCATTAACCGTGCCCGGCAAATCAATGATTCCTGTCATAACAGGATGGGAAGGATCCAGAATATTTATTATATCAATACCGCCGGATTTGTCTGCAAGGTAAATATAACTGTCCATGATGCAAACATCCGCCGCGTCGCCGGGGACCAAGATATTTCCCGCTATTACCGGGCCGGAAGGGTCGCTTATATCTATTATTTCAAGACCCTCTTTTCCATCGGCAACATACGCATAATTTCCGGAAACACAGAGGCCCGAAGCCTGACCCGGGGTTGAAACACTGCCTGAGATGCTGGAATTAATGGGGCTTGTTATATTTATTATCTCAAGGCCTGATTTCCCGGCGGCCGCGTACACGTATTCATCTGCCACAAACAGGGCTTTTACTTCATCCGGGGTCGTTTCTCTGCCTTTTAATAAACGCGGCTGGGAGAAATCAAACAGGCTTATCACCTGCATGCCCGAGAACTTATCAGCAACATAAACGTAACCGCCCGACACGTAAATTCCCTTATCATAACGCCCTGAGGCATAAGTCCTCATCGCGTATCCGGGCGTGTCAATATTTTTTGTCATGACAGGGTGATCAGGATCATCCACATTTATTATATCCACACCGGTCCTGCCAACGGCCGCGTAAACAAAATTGCTGTCAAAAAAAACACCAACCGCCCAATCGGAAGTTTTTAGACTGTTTGAAATAACGGGATGCGAAGGGTCGGATATATTTACAATTGAAAGGCCCATCCAGCTATCCGCCACATAAGCGTAACTGCCGGAAACATAAACATCGCTCGCGTGACCGGGGGTATCGATGCTTCCGGCTATGCGGGGGGCCGCCGGGTCAAATATATCGATGATCTGAAGGCCCGCGTTACGGCAGGCGACATAAGCATAGTTTCCCGAGACATCGATACCTGAAGCATTGCCCGGAATTTTGACATTGCCGGTAAGATAAGGTTTTGAGGGGTCAACAATATTTATATTTACTATATGCAATCCGCTGTTTTTAGCGGAAACATACGCGTAACTGCCTTTAACATGGACATCCTGCGCAATATCGGAAAAGTTTATATTCCCGGATATCACAGGCCTCACCTTGTCCCGGATATTTATTATCTCAAGGCCTGAACTGCCGTCAGCAAGATAGGCGTAATCGCCTGCAATAAATATACCCTGGGTATCACCGGGAGTATCGACACTGCCCGAGATGTAAGGCCCTCCCGTGCTAAAATAGACCCTGCACGTTGAATCAAAATTCTCGCCGTTGATGGTTATTGTGGCGGAAGCAGCACCGTTTGCCGGAATAACCGATTTAATCACAGGCGGGGCGGCGTAAGACAGCCCTTTTAAAAAAATCAAAAACAGAAATAAAAACTTTTGTATAATTGAAACAATGGTGGACGCTGCTCCGGGTTTTGACAAGCGTCTTGCGTTGTCCTGCATTCTTAAAAGCTTATCTTTATCGTCCAGTAATTTATCTATTTTATAAGTTATTGTCGGAAAGTTATTACACCTTATCGCGACTCCCTCCTCCAGAAAATGGTCAGTGTTTCGCGTTTCCTGCCCGGGAATGGGATTTACAATAACAAGCGCCAATCCCCTCGCCAGTGCTTCGGACGATGTCAAACCTCCCGCCTTTCCCACAAGAATATCAGAGGCCGCCATAAAAATATCCATTTCTTTTGTAAACCCTATAATTTTCATTGGATGACTGGAATTTTTTGATTTCAAAAGTTTGTTTTCGAGGTTTTTGTTCTTTCCGCAGATTACAATAATCTGAACAGGATTCTTTACATTCTGGACAGATGAAACCAGTGATTCCACAGGCCCGACCCCGAAGCCTCCCGCGGAAACCAGTATCGTTGTCCTGTCAGGATTTAAACCGAGTTTTGACCGGGTATCTTTTTTCGATTTTTCAACGGAAAAAACAGGGTCAATCGGAATACCTGTAATATGAATCCTTTCTTCCGGGACACCTAAAGCTTTGAGATATTCCTTGGTTTCTTCGATGGCAACAAAATACCAGTCAATGTCACGGAATATCCATGTCGCGTGCGCGTCGAAATCCGTAATTACTATCCCGATTTTTGAATTTATAATCCCCTTTTTTCTTAGATGAAGAAGAATTACAGGGGGCAGGAAATGCGTGCAGATTATAATATCCGGATTTTCATTCTTTATTAATTTTATCAAAGGCGTGCTGTTAAGTTTATCCAGCGCCAACCTTCGTTTAAAAAATTTTCCGGGCTTGTCCAGTTTATTATAAATCCAGCCCAGTAAATCCGGACCTTTATTCATAAGCTCAACATATAAATCCGAATAAAGCCTCTTGAAAACCGGATTGGTATACTGTAAAACCTCAATGTGCCTCGCATTGATACCTTTACCGGCAAACGCGGATACAAGCGCGTCCGCCGCCCTTAGATGCCCGGCACCTGCGGCGGCTGAGAGAATCATTATTGAATTTTTGCCTGATGGATATCCTTTGATTCTGTTTAACATGCCTTCTTTCATTTTATAGTGTAAATTTTATCAATATTTTTCTACTTTATCCCCGTCTTCTTTTTTATTTCTTCAACATCCGCTTCTTTTATAAATTTAACAATATTCCCCCATATCTCATGAAATCCGAAATCGCCTTTGGTCATTTCCTCGATTGCCTCATCTTTCGTCCAGCCAAGGGCCGCAATCCTATACATCGCAACCATAAGCCCCGTCCTGTCCGCACCATGCTGGCAGTGGACAAAAACCGGCGTTTTTGTTTTATCAGTTACAATCTTTAAAAATTTTACAACCTCTTTTTCTTCCGGATGCCATGCTTTTACATAAAGATGTTCTCCTTTAATGTCAGTGGTCCCTATTTCATCCTTATCCGAATGAAATGACCGCAGATTAATAACAGTCTTAATTCCCATCTTTTCTAATTCCCTAATTCCTTCAGAGGTCGGCTGGGCCCCTCTGTATAATTCATCCGTAACTTTGAAAAAATTAGGCAGTCCCGCTTTCTCAACAGGTATTGCCCAATGTTTTGCTTGAAAAATTTTATTGGAAGTCCCTTCTGATTCAGCATACAAAAATCTATACAAGGATATAAAACTGACCATTTGAAAAACAACCAGCAGTCTGAGGATATGATTCTTCATTACCTGCTCCTTTGAAATAACTGTATTATAACAATTCAATAAGTTAATATAAAGAAATTTTTGATTCCTCTTCCTATGATCAATCTATATAAAAATTATGCTTGCAAAGTTTGATTTAATATAATAGCATATATTGAGATCAAAGGAGAAAATTTGAAAAGAGTACGCATCGATAACGAGGTTTCCAGCGCATTGAAAAACAAGGCGAAAGAAAAATAATTCTTTTATGCTGGAGGTCATAAAAGAAGCCTTGGGTCTAAAGAAAAAAAGAAGTATTGTACATACCGACCTGGATCATCTGGCCGGCACATGGAGTGAGAAAAATTTTAAAGATTTCAAAAATAAAACTCATGATTTTGAGGCCATCGACAAAGATATGTGGAAATAATCGAAATAATGGTCTCTGCTGACCCTTGTTTAGACAAGCGGCGGCCATTTGCCCTGTTAAAAATCTGGAGGTTGAAATTATTCGAATATTGTCTTTTATAAAATCAACATTTTGTTCATTTATAACCTGCTCACTGTCTCTTAAATAATAAATATGTGTTTTATAACCATCAACATCCTTAAGGAAATGGCAGAATTTCAGGAGATGAGATGCTATCATATTTTCAAACCTAATATTTTCGTCTTTAATCTCTGACCAATCCAGCATTTTTATTCTGAATATTATCCAGAGCCTTTTTTACTTCCTGTTTAACATCGATCTCCTCATCGCCTTTTAAGACATTTTCAAGAGGTTCTACTGCGGCAGTATCGCCCATTTTACCCAAAGCACACGCGGCTCCGACGCGAGCGTAACTGTAGCCATCTTTCAGAGTAATAAATAAGGGCTTCAATGCTGGTTTGCCTATCCTGCTTAAAACATCCGTTAACTTAAACCAGACATCGCTTCGATAGCTGTATTTCAACGCCCAGATACAGGAATCAATCGACGGTTCGCCTATTTTGACTAAGGTATTCACAGCCGCGTTTTGAATATTACTATTTGAGTCTTTATACAATAGAAGAATCAGCCTCTTCGCCACCGGCGCGCCGAGGTTAGCACATTTATCCCATTCCTGTTTTGCAATAAGATATATTACCTTTTCTTCTTCGTTTGAGGCTGACCATTTCAATTTATCCAGAGTTTCAGCCGCGGCTTTTCTGATTAAAGCATCCTTGTCCAAAAGTAAATCAATCAAAGGTTTTTCCGCCGGTTTGCCAAAATTTACGCATTTGTCCCATTCATGTTTTGCGATATGGTAAAAATTTTTCTCTTCTTCTTTTTCCAGTTTATAATTTAGTTTTTCCAGAGATTCCGCCACGCCTTTGCGTATTTTCCAGTCTTCGTCTCGAAGCGCTGAAACCAGTGGCTTTACCGCGGGGCCGCCTATCTTCACGCAGCTATCCCATTTTTCTTTTCCGATATAGCAAAATGCTTTTTCTTCTGGTTCAATCCAGATAACCTCTTCCAGTATAGTCGATGCTACTTTATGGGATTTTGTATTTTGCAATTCGGAAATTAATATTTTCCCACATCTGAATGAAGACAAGGCTTGAATAGCTGTATTCCGCACATCAGGGATATCATCTTCTAATAAATTAATAATGAGTTTGACTGAACGACAATCCCCTATACGGCCTAAGCTATACGCTGTTATCCTTTTCACATGGGCTTCTTTATCCCCCAACGTAAGAATCAATGGTTCAACTGCCGTACTGTCTTTAATTATTCCTAAAGAAGCCGCCGCGTTTGAGCGAATAAGCCAATCTTCATTTTTTAAGGCATTTATTAATGGCTCCACTGCTAATTTACCCATCCCACCAAGAGTTTCAACCGCATCTACACGAATCTCCCTGTTTTTATCTTTAAGTTTTGGAATTATTATCTTTATATATTCCTTATCCCCTCCAGCCTTTATTTTTTTCAGTGCCCTTACAGCCTCTTTCTGCCCAGTAAATTTAGTAAGCGGTTTTATTGCTCTTTTATCTCCTATTCTTCCTAATGTTATTATTGCATTTTCTTGAATTTTATTAGCTTCTTTGTTCTGAAGTGCAGTAATAAGAGGTTTTACTGCGGGTTTACCGATATTTACCAATGTATTTATAACAACTTCTCTCTCAATATATCCCCAGTTGAATTCTCGCCAAAGATAAATAAGCCGCTCTACTGCAGGAGTGCCAATTTCTACACATTTGTCCCATTCTTGTTTGGCAATATAATAAGAAACCTTTTCTGAATCATTTGCTGGTATCCAACCTAATCTACTTAAAGCCTCTGCCGATGCTTTTCTAACCCTTTCATCATTATATTCAAGTTTTTCAACAAGCGGCTTCACTGATCTTTTATCCGGTATTCCACCCAGAACATCCGCCGATTTAGAAAGTGCTATTGGGGAGTTACTTGTCTTAAATAATTTCAGTACCGGAACTATTGCTGGTTCACCAATTTTAGTCAATGAGTCTATCTCGTCACGAGGTATACTATTTGAAAGCAAAGAAACAAGTGGCTTAGATACTGGTGATTTAATATTACCTAATGCTTCAACTGAAATTTTTCGAATCTCTCGGTCAGGATCTTCGGTCTTTTCAATTATTGGTTCAATAGCTCTTTCGTCGCCTATTTTCCCCAAGGATGTCACAGCGCCTTTACGAACGCTAATATCATTATCTTTCAATGCCTCAATAAGCGGAACCAAAGCACGTTCGCCTATTTTGACGCACATGTCCCAATCCTTTTTTGCTATGTAATACGATATTTCTTCATCTTCAGTAGATGGCTTCCATTTCGCTCTTCCAAGGGTTTTCGCCGCTAATTCTCTTATACTGCTATTCTTGTCTTTAAGTAAGGGGATAACTCCCTTGCTTGGCGGGTCGTCTATTTTAAGTAAAACATCCGAGTTAGAGCTAAGTATCAGCTCTTCGGGCACAGTTTCTTTTATCTTGTTCAAGGACGTGACCACTTCATTCCTGACATCCTCTTCTTTGTGTTTCAATAAAGGAATAAGCGGTTTAACTGCCTTGGTATCTTTTATCTCACCCAAGGCGTAAACTGCTTCACAAAGGACATCCGTGTCATTACTGCCGAGCTGGGAAATAAGGGGTTCAACCGCCTGGCTATCTTTTAACTTACCAAGCGAATAGATTACGCTGATTTTCAAATCAGTATCTTCGGATTTTAACAGTGTAATTAACGTTTTAACTGGTTTTTTATCCCCTATCTCGCCAAGGGCATCGATTGATTTTATGCGTATTTCCTTATTATTATTTTTATTCTTTGCTTCTTTCATTAAAAAAGATACTGCTTTTTCATCTTTAATTTTTCCAAGAGAAATTAGTATTTCTCTTCGAGATCTTAAATCATCTTTTTCTCTTTTATAGAATTTGATTAGATTTTGCGTTACACTTTTGTCTCCTATTTCACCCAAAGCTTCTATAACTTTACACCGGACAAAAGCATGTTTATCATTGAGAGTTTCTAAAAGCAATGGGATAACTTTAATGTTTTTTGTTTTCCCGAGTTCCTCTATAAACTTGCTTCTTACATGCCAATCTTCATTTTTTAATTGTTCAAATCCTTCATAAGTAGTAGTTTGAGGTTCGCGTAATTTTACACAATTTAAAGAAAGACAAAAAATTGCTATTATTAATATTATTTTTTTCATATAATTTTCCTCATTTTTCACTGCCGTAGGCCTCTTTTTAGAATTTTTTCCAAATCATCTGATATTTCTGGCATTTCCAAAACAGATGAGAATTCCCTGACCCATTTGCGGATCCGTTTTAAATCGAGTTTCGGATTGGCGCCCAGTATTGATTCAATATCTATAAGATCCTTCGGGCGGTGAGCGATTGCCTTCATAATTATCAGGTTTTCCGGAGATGGAAGGGGAAGAGAAAAATTCCCTATTTTCATTAATACAGCATTTTCAATGGCTTCGTGTTCAAACGGCAAAAATCCAATTGAAATATCTATATCAATACTGGTTCCTCTGTGTTTCATTAATATTACATTTGTCTTTTTTGTGAATTCGATGACATTTTTGATGCGGGGAATAAATCCATATTTCTCGCCTTTTTCAATGAATTTATTTAGTAAATTGGGATTGATAATTATAACACTATCAATATCTTGTGTTGTACGGGGTCGTCCAAGGATAGAAGATGCTATACCGCCAATTATTATACCTTTAATGTTTTCTGATTTTAACCATTTAATAAAATCTCTCAAGACCGGGAAAGGTAAATCTGTTCTTATTTTTTTAGGCATGATATAACTTTTTAAGTTTTATCCATCGTTTTCTTACTGCAAGCTCTTCTGATTTTAGGGTCTCAATCCATCCAAAATCTTTTGCCCATTTCATAAGTATTTTTAACTGATGCAATTTTTTAAGAGGAGAAAGTTTTTGCGGCTCTTTTCTCTGAATTTCATTAACTATTCTCCACCGATTTTTGAACTCTAAAGCTTTTTCTTTTGAAATTTTCATTATTCTATCCTTCTGAAATTATCTTATTATAACAATTTAATAAGTTTATATAAAGAAATATTTTTGAATTTGCTTATGTTCTGCTACGCTATGGCCAGTAATAAATTTCACAGTTTTTTATCGTAAACTCGGTAGGTCTTGTAAGGGTCGGAGCCCATGCGGACGAGGATTTTGTTCATCATTTCATTGCTTTCTAATATCCATGAATATTCTACCTTTTTATAACCGTTTTTCACGGCATTTTTGAAACCAGTGTTATAAAGCAAAACGTCTATGCCCCAGTGACGGTATTCCTTCACCACGCCCATTGTTAAAACCCTCAAGGCATTTATTTTTCTTTTTTCAAGAAGCAGTTTAATCAAACCGAAAGGAAGAAGCCTCCCCTTTATTTTTTTCAGGGCAATGTTCAAATCGGGAAGCGCGAGAAAAAATGCCACTGGTTTACCGTCGATTTCCGCGAATAAAATCATATTTTTATCCATTATCATCTTAAAATCATTCGCGGTCTTAGTAAATTCCTTATCGGTCATCGGCACAAAACCCCAGTTTTCTTCCCATGCGGAAGAGTATACTTTTTTGATTATTTCTACATCCTGCCAAAATTTTCTGGTATTAATCGGCCTTACAATTACATTTCTTCTTTTCATTAACCTTTCAGAAACTTTTTTAATATATTCAGGGATATCGCTAAACTCAAAGAAATATGCGAATAAATCCATCTCTTTTTTAAAACCGGAAGCTTCCAGGAAGTCAGCGTAATAGGGAGGATTGTAAGACATCATTAAAACAGGCGGGGAATCATATCCTTTCACCAGGAGCCCGCATTCCTCATTTGTTGAAAAATTCATCGGCCCGCGGGCGATATCCATCCCTTTTGATTTAAGCCATAAAGAGGCTTTTGACAATAATTTTTCCGCGACCGCGTAATCTTTTTCGCATTCAAAAAAACCGAAAAAACCAACCTTGTCTTTGTAAAAATTATTATGATTAAAGTTAATATGCGCTGAAATACGGCCAACCGGTTCTCTGCCTTTAAAAGCCAGGAAAAGTTTTATTTCCGCGTGCTCATAAAAAGGATTTTTTTTAGGATTAAAGAATTCCTCGCGTTCAATCAAAAGCGGAGGCACCCAATTAGGGTCATTCTTGTAAAGTTCGTAAGGAAAGCGGATAAATATATGTAAATCTTTCTTTGATTCAACTTCTTTGATCGTAATTTCAGACATAAATTTTATACCGAAAAACTAAAAAACTGAAGAATGATTTCAGTTTTTAGATTATTTTCAGCTCTCTCGCCACCTTTTTAATTTTTGACAGCGCAAAATCAATTTGAACATTAGTATGGGTGGCCATCAAACTAAGCCTTATAATACAAGCGCCCTCAGAAACCGCCGGCGGGACCGCGGGATTCACAAAAATACCTTCATCCTGAAGCATCTTGCACATTTTAAAACATGTAATACTGTCGCCGACATATACGGGAATGACAGGGGTTTCGCTCCTTCCGACATTCAATCCCAAATCTTTTGTTCCATTCAGCATTCTTTTGGTATTTTGCCATAATTTTTCAATCCTCTCAGGTTCGCGCTTCATTACATGTAACGCCGCGCTCACCGACGCCACATTAGCGGGCGGCATACTTGCGCTAAAAATCAATTCCCGCGAATGGTGCTTTAAATAATGGATTGTGTCTTTATCAGAGGCAATAAAACCTCCCAGTGAAGCCAAAGATTTGCTAAATGTGCCCATAATTAAGTAAACTTTTTCCGTCAAATTAAAATGAGAGGCAGTGCCTGCGCCATTTTTGCCTAAAACGCCAATTGAATGGGCATCGTCAAGCATTATCGAGGCGTTATATTTCTCCGCCGCGTCAACAATCCCGGGAAGGGCAACTATATCGCCTTCCATACTGAATATACCGTCGGTAACAACCAATTTGCTTTTATCAGCGGGAATACTTTTTAAAACACGGCCAAGGTCATCTATGTCATTATGCTCATATTTCAAAGTCTTCCCGAAGCTCAGGCGGCATCCGTCAACAATACTCGCGTGGTTATATTTATCCGCAATAATATACTCATTACGGCCGATTAATCCTGAAAGAGTACCAAGGTTTACCTGGAACCCGGTTGAAAATAAAAGAGACGCCTCTTTCCCGACAAAATCGGCTAATTCTTCTTCCAGCTGGACGTGGATGTCAAGCGTGCCGTTTAAAAACCTCGAGCCGGCACAACCTGTCCCATATTTTTCAACCGCGTCTAATGACGCCTTTTTAACCTCAGGGTGAGTGTTAAGGCCAAGATAACTGTTGGACCCGAACATGAGAATTTTCTTGCCGCCTATTATGACTTCTGTATCTAACCCGGATTCAATCTCGCGGAAATAGGGATAAAGCCCCATAGCCTGCACCTTCTTTGCAAGTTCAAATTTTCTTACTTTTTCGAGAATATGGTTATTTTTCATAAAAATCCTTTACAATAAACTCAGAGTTTACAACAAAATCTATTGAAAGTCAAATATTATAAAAAAACAAAGAAAAACCAGGATTAATAAAAAGATATAATCAAAACCCTTGAAACCGGTTTTTAAATAATATGTCCGGTTTCCCCTCCTGCCGAATCCCCTTGATTCCAATGCGACAGCTAATTGGTCGGTATTTCTAATAGCCAGGAGGAATATAGGGACAAGAAGCGGCACATGTTTTTTTGCCCTATGCCATATACTGCCGCTGTCCAAATCCAATCCCCGCGATTTCTGGGCTTCAATAACAGACGCACCTGTCCCGATAAAAGTAGGGACGAGCCTCAACGCTGTGGATAAAACAAAACTAGCCGAATACGGGACCTTGAGTTTAACCAATCCCATGGAGATTTCTTCAATACTTGCCGCTGAAAGAAAAAATATTCCAGACGCGGTCATTCCAACCAGTTTAATACCCCTCAGAAAACCGAAAATCGCGCCTTCTTTTGTTGCTCCCAAAATTTTTTCTGTATTCGCAGGATAAAAAAAAGCCCAGCTTACCATGGAGAAAATAAAAATACCGCTTAAAATAAATTTTAGTTTTATAATATTATAAAACATTTTTGACATTAACCCGAAAATAACAATAAAAGAAAATACAATCAATACCTTATAAAAATTATCCGCTTTTAAAATAAGGATAAAACTTGCGACAAGAATTATTATTTTTGTTCTCGGGTCAAGTTTATGTATAACTGTGTCTTTTTCTTCATATAGATAAACATTCATAGCAGTTTGTAAATTCCTCTATATTCAATAACGTTGAGCCTAATTGGCCGCTTAATTTAACAAGCGGTGGAAGTTTAATCGAAGAATCCTTCAGTTTTTTTTCTTTGTTTAAAACCTCCCTTGTAATACCGTCTTCTATTATCCTGCCATTGTTCATGATAATCAGACGGCTGG
Source organism: bacterium (assembly GCA_040754625.1). Taxonomy (NCBI): domain Bacteria; species bacterium. The sequence continues at coordinate 21,626 of JBFMCF010000011.1, forward strand.
CGTATTCTGCCGCGACCCAGACCGCGTGAGTCACTATTATAATTGTGTATCCTTCCCGGTTAAGCTTTTCAATAAGTGACATAAGGCCCCTTATTTCCAGGTAATCTAACCCCGTCGTGGGTTCGTCTAAAATAATGACCCCCGGCCTGCTTGCCAATACCGACGCAACTGCGAGCCTCTGCCTTTGTCCTTTGGTTAAACTGAATGGGTCCAGACCGCGAAACTTTGCGAGATTTACGGCATCCAATGCCTCTTCCACTCTTTCATTAATTTCTCTTTTGCTTAAACCCAAAAGTTGGGGCCCGAAACTAACCTCATCCTCAACAGTATGGCAAAAAATCTGGTTATCAGGGTTCTGGAAAACATAACCCACCTTCTGACCCAAAGCAGCAAGCCTTTCTTCCCGGGTATCCCTGCCAAAAATTTTTACCTTTCCCTTCGACGGCTTGTTTAACCCGTTAAAATGTTTGATAAGGCTGGTTTTTCCGCTTCCATTCGCACCGAGTATCCCGATAAAATCACCCTGATAAATATCAAGATTTACATCCCGTAAAATTTCTTTGCCCGGGGTATATGAAAAATACAAGTCTTCAACCTCTAAAACTTTTTGGGCCGTATTTTTAATCTTTCTGTCTTTTTCACAAACCTTTAAATATTTTTTAACGTTTATTTTCCCCATGGTGCTATATATATTATAAATTTCATCTGTATTTAAAAAATCTTTCACGGGAAAATTAAATTTATTATTCAATTCAATCAATTGGGGCTGTTTAATACCGTTTTTATTCATCAATCCAGTGTTTTTTAAAATATCCAGAGACGGGCCGATTGCAGTTATTTCCCCTTTATTTAAAACAATTATTTTGTCCACCTGTAAAACCTCTTCACTCTCGTGTTCCACCATACAGAAGGTCATTTTTTTATTCCCGAAAAATTTTTTGGCAAGGGCAAATATTTCTTCTTTTCCCTGTGGATCCAAATCAGTAGTCGGTTCATCAAGACAAAGAATTTTAGGGCCAAGGGCCAGTACTGACCCTATACATAACCTCTGTTTCTCACCGCCCGATAAAGCAAGGGGATTTCTCTTTTCAAACCCTTTTAACCCGACAGTTTCCAAAGATCTTTTAACGCGTGAATTTATCTCCTCCCACGGCAAACCTAGATTTTCCGGGCCGAAAGCTATTTCCAGGTCAACGCGGGTGGAAAATATCTGTGTTTCAAAATCCTGAAATACAAGCCCCGCATGGAATGAAAGTTCTTTGACAGACAGATCCAGCGTGTTTTTCCCGTCAATAAAAACATCCCCTTTAAATCCGCCTTTAATCAAATGAGGGATTACCCCGTTAAAAGTTTTGAGAAGTGTGGATTTACCAGCGCCGTCCTGGCCCATAATTACCACAAATTCGCCCGGTAAAATCTCAAAAGAAATATTATTCAGTACTTTTTGCGGATTGGATGAATAAGAAAATGAGAGGTTTTTTATATTAACCACTTAACCCTCTTACAACAAAACACATCCAATTAGAAATACAATAATAAAAGGCGCAGTCCCTAAAACTACAGTTGTTCCCGCGGTCCCGGCACCAAATTGGAAAGGAATTGCATGGTATAAGTTGACTGATAAAAGAATGCCTAAAATCAGGCCTGCTAATCCGCCTGTCCAAATTAGAATCGCACCAATAATATTTTTGGGGCGATGCTCTATTTTCACACCCATAATATCCGTCCAGAGTAAATTCCATTTTTTTACTCTCGGAAAAAGAAATTTCAAAAGAAACGGCCCCAAAATTCCGGCGGCGAGAAAATTATTTACCGATATAATCGCGCCGAGCGTGGCAAAAGGCAAAAGGCCCATAAGTTCCAACCCCCATGCAATTATAAGCGCGCATATAACAGCGGAGATGAGACAAATCAATTCTAATTCAATTACCTGCCTTATTGAACCCATGGACGGTTCTTCTTTACTCGAAAAAATCCCCATTTTTCCCCATAATTTATAGGGAACAAACGCAAAGAAAAAGTTCCCGAAAAAACCAAATAAGCTGCCCGCGCTTAATGTTCCAAAAAAATCGCCTATTAAATTTCCGAATGCCGCTCCCCACGCGGCCGCCGGTCCGAAAAGAACGCCAAAAACCACAGGAATAACATTCGCCGGGCGAATTTCCGTGAATCCCGGGATAAGAGGTATTCCTTTGAAAGGGATTAATACCGCGGCAAAAATAGCCGCAGTAAGGGCTGAAAGAACAATCATCCTGGTGTGTTTCCACATTTCAAAAACTTCCCGCACAAAAATCCTCCTTGTTTATTTTTTATTATTATTTTCCAGATATTGTTCTAATAAAACACCCGGGAAAACTTTTTCGATGTCTGTATTAAACACGAATGCCGGAACAATCCAAATATTTTTAGAGGTATAATAACAATCTATACTGCAGAAGACAGGCCCCTTTTCAAATTGAAGGACTATATAAATCTTTTTATACCATTGTGCCAATTTTAGAATATTAATAAATTTATGGCTCAATAACTTGCCATAGTATTTTTCAACCCGTTTTAATCTTTCTAATTCTTCAGTTGAACTGCGGTCTCCCTCTAACGCGCTCCCTTTCAATATAGATTCCACAAAGGCCTCTGCACCCTGTTCCCTGTAAAGCTGGAGGCTGTCGGATATAATTGACGGGACCAGTGAATAATCCTCCTGGATAACCGGGGCTTCTTCTTTTTTTATCTCTTCTTTTTCACTCCTGACTTCCTGAGATACAGCGGATGTGTCTCCTTTTCCATCTTCGGCACAGGCTGAATCAGGTAACAATAAAATAAAAACCAAAGGGCATAAATATAAAAATTTCATAACACCTCCTTCCGCCTCAACTGCCTGTAATTATTCAGCAATTCCCAGCTGATTTCCATTCCGAATAATCTGACATTTTTATTAATAAACAATACACATTTTTTTGTAAATTCATTCAGCTCTTTTGTCCCGGAAATTTTTGCCTGGTAAGAAATAATTCCTTTCAACGCCGACAGCCTGATTTTTTCCTTTGTAATTTCATAGGCGTCCCGTATAAGGGCGAAATGATTCGGAGATAGTTCAAGTTCATTCCCGACCTTAATACAATCGTTAAAAATAAATTCCAGCCTTTTCAACAAATATTTGGATTCGGAAAGAATATTTTTATTGTCCTTGCGGAACAAATTAATACCGGTTATCTTTTTCAGACTGATGTTCACTATATCATCTTTGATTTCTTCTTTTATTTTAAGAAACTCGCTTTTAAACTGTTCCTGGTAATCATATGTATTATACGGACACTGCTTGATTTTGAATATCTCTTTTGTGAAATAATTCTCCAGCGCACGCAGGCTTTTAATACGTTTCATCTTCACAAGCATCCCGCTGATGTCCACTATCGGATAAAAAGAAATCTTGACCGCGCCGTTCACAAAACCATATTTAAACCTGATACCCTGCGAGACATTCCCCTTTAATATTTTTTTAATTAAAATATTATCAATAATCTCAGTATAAGAAATGTCCTTCATTGCCTTATTTATAAAATCATAATGGCAGTCCACCTGCTTGCTTAACCCAAAAAAACTGATATAGGTGGATTTCTTTTTCTGCACAACTTTTCTTCTATAATCAATTGCTTTTAAGCCAAAAAGGATTATTTTTAATTGTGTCTCAGGGTCCAATGTTTTAGTCGAACGTTCCAACAGCCAAAATTTCGATTTTTCTCTTTTATCCAGAAATGCATACAATAGATATTTCTGGGCCTTCTCCGGCATTTTTTCAAACTCATTATATATTCCAATAGCATTTTGCATTTGTTTTGTGAAAGGGTTTATTCCAACGCTGTGAAATGACTGTTTATACAGCAGAAATTTTATAAAAGATACCATTTGTTTGTTGAACTCGGGCAGGCCATTTTCATTAAAAGAAATTTCTTTCTGGAACTTTCTATAAAATTCCAAAACAATATCATAATAAATATTATATGCTCCTCTAAATGCAAATAAACGTTCTAAAACATAAGCCTCTCTCCCAAAACGTTCTATCTCACTCTCATCAGCACTCTTCATCCCGCCCTTGTCAGTTTCATCCGCGGTTGAAACGGGTTTATTAATTACCTCCAGAGCCCTCCTGCCCTTGTCAAAAATATAATCCATCAGGATTCCCATGGAAGTTTTTTCTTTTTTAATAATAGAAAGGCCTTTCCTGTAAAAAGAAAAAAATCTTTCCATTAAATCATAAGTCATCAATCCCTCATAAACAGAAGACGCTATTAAAATACACAATAATGTGTTAGCTGTAAAAAGGGTCTCTGCGCCGGTTTTCTCCGTTATTTCCGCCATATCCTTGTCTTTTGGCGAAAAAAGCTCTTCAATTGATTCGAGGGGATATTCACTTTTAATAATCTGCCCTAATTTCCCCATCTGGCCTATAAAAAAAAGGGCCAGTTTTTCAGTGTTTTTGTCCACCAGATTTTCGAGTATTTTCTCTCTTTTTAATGCTTCAACTCCCGCCTCAGGATATACAACAAAATCAATTTGCTTGTGGTATTTTTTAAATAATGACGGGACCTTGCCTATATTAAAAAATAAGATACTCACAATCATCGCCCTCTTGACCCCGGGATACATGGCCAGGCTGTCATACATATCTTCAAGCTGTGTAAGCTGCTTTTCAGAAACTTCGATACTGATGGGTGTTTTCTCGCCAAAATCCTCCTGGGCAATACGGTTAAACACGGTTTTATCCTGGAATTCACTTTTGGTTTTTGTATCCACTGCCTGGAATTTTTTTGCTATTCTTATTATATATTCGTTCACCGTTTCAATATGCTCTTTACGGACACTTTTGATATTTCTCATTTCCAAAAATTCATTTAAAACTATTTCCAAAACCTTCGGGCAGAATTTTGACATCAGAGAAATATTATCGCCAATCTCTTTCGGGCTAAAAATTTCATGTATAAACAATTTTCTGATATCCTCTATTACTGCCTCTATTAATTTAACCCTTTTCTCCAGACTGAAAATCTTTTGCAAACCGGATTTTTCACTGTATAACCGCTTTATTTCTCCCCTGTAAGCAAGCGGGTATTTCTGGATAACATTTGCACAATTTTCAAGTTTCAACAGGTAATTTACATTTCTAAAGCTCACTTCTTTATTCCTGAAAATTTCCATTAAGCTATCCAATTCTTCAATGGTCTTATGTATATTACTATACCTAAATTCAAGATAATCGGTTTTCTCGTTCAACCTGAGCTCCAGGCCCGTGTCAAAAATAATAACGTCTTCTCTCGCCAAAAGTTTCGATTTTACATCTTCTAAAAAAGTAAAATCAAGAGTTTCAATATTTATTGATTCCAGATTACTCTCAATCTCCCTGATTTTTTCTTTGTATTCCTTATTGCTCTCGTTAAGAAACATGGGATTGAAATCAATAAAGTTATTTTTTGCGACATGACAGGCAATCCACAGGAGTTTAAAACCGGCACGGGCGGAAAGAAACGGGAAAATGCGGCCTGTCCCGTGAAGTTCAAATTTTTCAAATAAATTCCTGTAAAAAAACGGCCTTTCAAAACTTATTTCGTTGTAATATTTATCCTTGAATTCCCTGGCAATTTTAATCAATTCCCGTGTTTCGCGGTACTCGCGTATCATCTCACGGTTATAGCCCGCGATTGCCTCAATCTCAAAATCATTTTTTTTCTCCAGTTCTTTCATTAAAATAGGATCTATCCTTAGAATTTCATAAATCCTTAAAAGCCTCCTGAGGGCCATCCAGAATGTCCCTCCCATATTCGTTATTTTTTCTTCCATTATCGATTCCCATGTTATTCCCGGATTATAAATAACATCACTCGCTTCCCTCCTGAGCTTGGAAAATCTTTCAAATTTTTTCGCTGGCATCAATCCGCCGGTGCCGGCGGCGAATTCCGCTATGCTTTTTAAATAATCCCTTTTAATCAATTCAAATCCCTGCTTGGGCGGAATAAAATAATTTTCCATCACAAAGCGGTATTCTTCCATAATCCTTTTTAAAAGAATCAGTTCTTTATCATTTGATATTTTTCTTTTATCGAGAATTTTTTTAAGATAATCCATAGATTCCTGGGACACAGATTTTTTGATATCCGGGTGGATCCTTTTTTCAACTATATCCAAAAGCAATGCGAGTTGTCTCGCCGAGAATTCCTTTCCTATTACCAGCACCTTGTCGGTGATCGGGTTCAGCGCGGTCCCCGGCAGTTTTCCTGAAACAACTCCGGACATCGCGCTGTGACCTGTTATAATCAGTATTATTTCTTCTATTTCTTCTTTCGTGAAATTAAAAAGCGCAAAAACATGCAGGTTATCCAAAAGAGGGTTCCTAAGATTATTCTGGTATTTTAAAGGGTTGATAACACGTTCTATTTGTTTTATCTGGCCCATTTTTTCGATGAGAGAAACCATTGAATGAAAAAATCTCTCTTTCTTGTCCCTCATATCGGTGCATATGATTTCCAGTTCATCGCGCTGTATTTTTGTAATGCCTTTTAAATACCCGTTATCTTTTCCTTCAATTAAATCCTTTAAAATCATTAAAACATCTGCCAGGTAAGTAAATGAATTTTTATAACTTGACACAAGGGAAAAAGGGACGCCGGGCAGATTCAGGCTGTATAATCTTTCCTCAATCGCCGATACATCCAGTTTACTTCCTGCCCGTTCCCCAAAATATAACTGAAAATTTGAATAATCCTCTTTGATTCTTTCATTTATTTTTTGAATTTTGACGGAAACAGATGACATTTCAATCCTCTTAAAAAACGGCTGTGCCAGCTGCCACCACCCTATTTTTTCTATACATTCATAAAAATTTTGCATTTTCTTTGCGTTAAAACTCTTCCCGTCAATACTTAAGGCAATTATCCTGCCTTCCGGTTTAAGAAAATGATATAAAATATAAAATATATTTTTTAAAAGGTACTCTTCGTTTTCTTTTTCGCCAGCGCTTTCCGCCGTTAATTCCTTTTCTTTCGAAGACGGAACCATATCTTTAAAGAGGCCGAAAACCGCGCGGTCAGCAAAATAAAACATATCCATTCTGTTCTCTAATGAAAGGTTTTCATGTAAACTAACAGTAATAAATTTTATATGCGGGAAAAGATGGTTTAAAGACTGAATAAGCAGGCTGTCCTGTTGTTCTAAAGTCCCAATTTGGATTAATTTTTCCGGTTTTGGGAAATATTTTTTTATGGCCTCAACTAAAATTTCTTTTTCATAGCGGACATCACGGACCAAATCAGCCGCTAAATATCCCGGGATAATATAATAAATTTTATTGTCCTGTGATACAACTTTTAAAAGGGTCTTTCTTAAAACCTCGTTTTTTTCTCTCGCGGAGATTTTTGGATTGTCAATATTTATGAAAATATTGTATTCAGATTCATTGATTTCACTTAAAACGCCGAACTCCGTTCCCCCCCCCCATGGGTCCCTGCCGAATTTATTCTGGAGTAAAAAATCAAGGTCAGGAAATATTTCTTTTAAAATACAATATGGATTGGATTTCGAAACAACCGCCCCGTAAGGCACATAAGATTCGTCTATTTTAAACTTTCTAAAATCTTTCCGGGTAATTATTTCTATATTTTCTTTCTTACTATCCGTTGCGCAGACCGTTTTTGCCATAATATTTACCTTCTAATGCCTACTTATAATACTACTTTTACCATTTTTGGCAAGAAAAAAATGATAGTGTTCTGTTAAGTTAATTTTTAGCAGAGTTATGAGATCTATTAATAATTGTACTAAACAGTTCCGATCAAAAATTTTTAAAAATTTGTATTGAATTATTTCGATTTGGTTTTATAATATCACTGATTGAATTTTTATTCTTGTTTTACGTAAAGTTTCTTTTCCTAAAACCGATACAATCTATTCAGAGAAAAACAGAAAGTAAAAATGAGAATAATCGCTATTGCCAACCAAAAAGGCGGGTGCGGGAAAACTACCACCGCGATAAATTTGTCCGCGAACCTTTCTGAAGAAAACAGGAAGGTCCTTCTTATTGATATGGATCCACAGGGCCACGCCTCCATTGGATTGAATATCCGCACCGAGGAACTTAAAAAGACCATGTTTGACTTGCTTGTCAGCGACCGCCGCAACCCTGTCTCGCTGGATGAAATAGCAATACCTATAAATGAAAACCTTGATATCGCCCCATCAAACATCACCTTAAGCGCCGTTGAACAGGTTTTAAGCGGCATCCCGGGCAGGGACAATAAACTTCTTATTAAAATCAACTCAATGAAAAAGTCTTATGACTATATTATCATAGACTGCCCTCCGAATATCGGGATCCTCACATTTAACGCACTTCGCGCATGCAGGGAAGTAGTTGTCCCGATTGAGGCAAGCTTTTTCTCGCTTCACGGGCTTGGAAAGCTTTTTGAGACTATCGAACTCTTCAAAGAGACATTGAACCATGAAATCTTTATCCGGGCGCTGCCCACGATTTATGATAAAAGAACAAGGTTCTCAAAAGAAGTTTTGGAGGAAATACAAAAATATTTCAAAGAAAACACGCTGAAAACAATAATCCATATAAACGTAAAATTAAAGGAGGCCGCGAGTTACGGTATCCCCGTGAATAAATACGACAGGCACTCCAAAGGATATTTTGATTACAGCCGCCTTGCAGAAGAAATTATTGCCATGGAAGAGTTCAGGTTCCTTAATTATTATAAAGAAATGCCGGTTTCCGATGAACAAAGGGAATCCAGGCCGGCTATATCCGACTTTTTAACAGAGGATTTTAAAAAAGAAAGAATCCCGGCTGAGGGAAAGACTGATAACAGAATGCGCCTGGTAGAAACAGTAAATACAGATACTGCTGTTTACAATTCGGTCTCGATAAAAAAATAAGCACCTTTCCTAAAATGACAGGCTATGTGTTCTTTCTTGCTGAAATTGAATATGTTAAAAGAAAATCCGGTACAAAGGTTTAATGATATTAAAGGAAACAGAAAATTAGGGAGAGGACTGGCTGAAGTATCCAATGTCTTCCAGTCAAAAAAATTCCCCGCCTTCTCACCAAAAGAAAATGTTATTTTAAATAATATTTTCATTACAGGCATAACAAATAACCTCACCCGTCCTTTTTTCACAAGTTATCTCACAATAGAATTGGCAAAACTCAGGCATAAAATCCTGCTTTTAGACGCGGAATGCCTGGATTACACGCCGACATCCCTCCTGACTAATCTCGAGACAAAACCCCTTACCGCTTCATTCTATCACAGTTTATTCCCAAACAAACAAAATGGTTTTTTAACCCAGCAGGTGTTTTTTGACCCTGACTATTCGTTTAATCTCATTTCGTTAAAATTCAAAGATAAAAGTTTTTCCAACTGGAAAAAATTTAATGAATACTTCCACCCTCAAAAAAATAATCCGGAATTTTTAAAAACCACGGAATTGATTATTATTTCTTCATGTCATGACTGGCTGCTGAAAGAATTAAACGAGAACAATTTTTTTACCCCGCTGGAAAACATAATAGTTTTGACCGCTATTACACGGGATGAAATTATTTCCACCTATACCCTGATAAAAAATATTTTCAATAAATTTTCCGACCAGAAAATCGGTCTTGTGATTTACGGGACTGAAAAAGAAGAAACCGCGCATCTTGCCTATCAAAAGATACAGGAAACAGTTAATAAACATTTAAATAAATCTATTTATTATTTTGGTTCCATACCTCACACGGATGAAATCTATGAAACCTTAATGGCACATAAACCCGCTATCCTCAATAAAGAATCCTCAAATTTATATTACCCCATTTCAGCCTGTGCCCAGAGGATTATGAAAACCATCAGGGTGAGTGATTGAATATAAAAGCACTTCTGAAAATAATTTAATATCACATTGCAATATTAACAAACTTATTATAAAATAGCTTTCAGGCAAAATTGTTAATTCAAATTTTAACGGGAGACAATAATGAAAAACATAAGCAAAAACTTTTCGCTCTTTTTATTCGGCATTCTTTTTCTTACCGGATGTTTTAACCATACCATTCCGACTGTAAAAAGGCTGGAAAAAGGAGAAAAAATGTGGGGTGCGTCTGTAGGTTTTCCGTTTCTCTCAAGCCAACCTGCCGAAATAGAAGAAAATCCGGCAAACCCGGTTAAAGAATTCAGCTGGTCATTCTGGTATGGTTATGGAGTCAGCGAAGATTTGGATTATTATCTATATCTTGGCGAATTAGGGGGAGCAGGTATTTTATTTAATAATGAAGTCCGGGAATCCAGTGTTTCATCCGTGGTTCTAAATTACGGAATTGGTACAGTTAACGGCATTTATGGATTCAGGCCGAGAATCGGTATAAATTACAGCGACGGGAAAGACCTGGTAAAAAAACAAGCCGGTTTTTTGACAGGAATCGCTTATGACATAAGCGGAGAAAATCCCGAACTTATAGGTGATTATGAAATATACGGCGGTTTTGACCAAAAGAAAGAAAAACATTTCTATTTTGGGCGCTTAGGAGTGCAAAAAGTCAATAAATTCTCCTATAAATTTTCTGAAGCTTCCAAATGGGGCCCGCAATTCCTGTCATACAGGGAGTGGGCAAAAACACCATATCATCTGAACATAGAAGCCGGTATCGGGTCGATTAAAAAATAATGAAAATCGAACTTCTCGCACCCGCGAAAAACGCGGAAACAGGCATCGCCGCCGTTAATTGCGGTGCGGACGCGGTATATATCAGCGCGGAACAATTCGGCGCGCGTGAAGACGCGGGAAACAGCCTGCCTGATATAGAAAAGCTTATAATTCACGCCCATAAATTTTATTCCCGCGTATACATCGCTTTAAACACGATCTTGCGTGACGATAAACTGCCCGATGCGCAGAAATTAATCAATGACCTGTATTTATTAAACGCTGACGCCTTGATAATTCAGGATTTCGGGCTTCTCGAACTGGAGCTTCCCCCTTTTCCGCTCATCGCAAGCACTCAGATGAATAACGACTCTCTTGAAAAAATATTATTTCTTGAGAAAGTTGGTTTTAAGAGAGTCATTCTTCCGAGAGAAATGTCTCTTGAAGAAATAAAAATAATCCGCGATAAAACAAAAATAGAACTTGAATGTTTCATCCACGGGTCGCTTTGCGTAAGTTACAGCGGCCAGTGCTATTTAAGCTGCGCGAACGGAGGAAGAAGCGCAAACAGGGGACAATGCGCTCAACCCTGCCGCCAGAAATATTCTCTCTGTGATAAAGACGGGAAAACTATTATTAAGGACAGGCACCTCCTTTCCCTTAAGGACTTAAACCGATCCGAACACCTGAGAGATTTGATCGATGCCGGAGTCACATCTTTTAAAATTGAAGGCCGGTTAAAAGACCTGCCTTATGTGGTAAATATAGTAAGTTTCTACCGCAAAAAACTTGACGAAATAATAGGGAGTAAAAATATTTCACAAAGTTCATCAGGAAAAACCTCATTTGATTTTATCCCGGATCCCGATAAAACATTCAACCGCGGATACACGGATTACGGCATGGACGGAAACAAAAAAGACATGGCTTCGATCTATACCCCGAAATCTATCGGAGAAAAAATCGGAACCGTCGAAAAAGTTCATAATTATTTATTTACGATATCGGAAGAACATGGTCTCGCGAACGGCGATGGAATATGTTTTTTTGACGCGGACCAAAACCTCAAAGGCACTAACATAAATAAAGCTGAACAGGGAAAGATCTATCCTGATAAAATGCACGGTATTAAAGAAGGCCTTGTCATTTACAGGAATTACGACCGGATATTCATAAAAACGCTGGAACGGGCGCCTTACAAACGGAAAATTTCCATTTCTTTTACTCTGGAAGAAACTTCGGGTGGATTTAAACTGAAAGCTTTGGATGAAGACGGAAATACAGGTATATTTTCCATCCCGGCAGAAAAAATAAAGGCCGAGAAAAAAGAATTGGCCGACTCTGCCATAAAAAATCAGCTTCTGAAATTAAATGACACAATATTTTCCTGCGAAAACATAACGATAAACTTAAAAGAAACTTACTTCATCCCCCTTTCATTGCTGAATCAATTAAGGAGGGAAACAATTACAAATTTATTGGAAACAAGAGAGAAAAACCGGCCGAAGCAAACAGTCAAAATTCTGGTTAATGATATTCCCTACCCCGTGGAAAATATTAATTACCTCGGAAATGTCCTGAATAAAAAGGCGGAAGCGTTTTATGAGCGCCACGGCGCAAAAGTTACAGAAATGGCCGCGGAATCCGGTCTTGATATGAGCGGACGAATGGTTATGGCCGCAAAATACTGTATTAAAAAAGAATTTGATTTATGCGGCAAAAATAAAGACGACTTATTCCTGATCGGAGAAGACGGGAAAAAATATCTTCTTAAATTCGATTGCGAAAAATGCCGTATGGAAATATTTTACCCTTAAGGTTATATGCATTTGAGATTTTCAGACCGGCTCAATGCGGAGCTGAGTCGTTTCGTTCAATGAATTATTAAGCAATTAATTTATTTTTATATAATTTTTTAATTTCTTTGTCGATGAAATATTCGTCCCTCTTCTTCAGTGCAGCGCATGGTTAGGCCAGTTTATTATATTCTTCGTGAGTACCAATCCAATACCAGAGAAGTCCTTTTTCTATTTCAACGGCCATAGCTCGGTATCTATTTCCAATACGTACCGACCAATGTTTACCGACTTTTTTTAAATGCAGGGATGGATATTCAGAATTATTTTTAAGAATTTCAAAATTTTTATCGGCGAGCCGCTGAATCGATGAGGGTAATTTATTGTAGCAGTTCCAAAAGTCCGGGCTTGCGAAATGCTTCATAATTCTTTACACTTTCCGGCACGATAACTTTCGGTCGCTTTTTCTGCTATTTTATCTAATTTCCCTGACTTGGCATCATATTCAAACTCTTCATCCCATTTCTCCGCTTCGAATTTGTCAAGCCATTCCCGCAAGGTCATAAATTCGTCTTTATGTAATTTTGAAATTGCTTTTTCTATTTCTTTAACAGTAGTCATTTTAAACCTCCAAACCTATCTTTTATTCCCGGTGAAAATTTTATCAAAAAAATCGTCATTTGACAAATAAAAATCAAGATATGAAATAAAGCAGGAAGCGACTCCCTATGCACATTCTGCACCACCATCCCCTAAGTATCTTCCTAAGTATCTTCTAAGCGTCCAGTTATTTGAGCCATCGGGAAGTTTTTTTCCCGAAGGCTCATCCTGAATGAGCTTTAGCGAATGAAGGATCTGAGTGGTCGAAACATCCCGACCCCTCATCTATTTATTGGTTCTCCATATGATGCCTGATGTCCTTGCCCAAAACCATGAAAATCACGTCTTCCGCGATGTTGGTGGCGTGGTCGGCAATCCTTTCAAGGTTGCGGGAAATAAGAATAAAATCAAGCGAAGATAAAACCATTGATGTGTCGTTACGCATTAATTCCTTCAAGTCGTTAAATATTTTGGATTTCAAGTTATCCACTTTATCGTCCGTAAGCACAACCGCTCTCGCGATTTCCACGTCACGGTTTATAAACGCCTTAAGGCTGTCATGGAGCATCTTTTGCGAGATATTCGCCATATTATCCATATCAGGCATGGATTTTAAGTCGGAAATTTCATGCAGTTTTATGCTGTTCTCTGCTATATTAACAGCCTGGTCTCCGATCCTCTCAAGGTCGCTGTTTATTTTCACCGCGGCCATGATAAACCTCAGGTCAATGGCGATCGGCTGCCTTAACGCTATTACGCGAAGGCACATTTCATCTATTTCAATGTGAAGTTTATTGACCTCTTTTTCTTTCTGATATACGGCATCTATAAAATTTTCCTTTTTCTTTTTAAGCGAGGCCACGGCAAGATCAATCATTGAACCCGCTATATCACCCATGTATAGTATTTTCTCTTTCAGTTCTTTAAGTTCCTCTTCAAAATAACGTTCCATTTTTTATCTCCCTATATTAATTGTAGGGGCTTGATTTATCAAGCCCTCTTTTGGGTTCGATAAATCGAACCCCTACATTTTTAACCAAACCTTCCTGTTATATAATCCTCCGTCCTTTTGTCCTTAGGGGCCGTGAAAATCCTGTTTGTGTCATCAAACTCAACCAGTTCTCCCAAAAGCAAAAATCCGGAATAATCCGAAACCCTCGCGGCCTGCTGCATATTGTGGGTGACAATCACAATAGTATAATCCTTTTTAAGGTTATTCATCAACTCTTCAATCTTCATAGTGGCAATGGGGTCCAATGTCGAACACGGCTCATCCATTAAAATGACCTCGGGCTCGATAATTATAAGCCTCGCGATACACAATTTTTGCCTTTGATCCAGTGATAAATCCAGGGCAGGGCTGTGCAATTTATCTTTTACGTCATCCCAAAGCCACGCGTCTCTTAAACATTTTTCAATTTTATCATCCCGGACGGATTTCTGCCCGATATTATGCACCCTTAATCCGTACGTCAGATTTTCATAAATGCTTAACGGAAACGGATTGGGATGCTGGAAAACCATGCCAATTTTTTTGCGCAATTCCGTCAAGCCGATATTGTCCTGGTAAATGTCTTTTTTGTCCAAAAGAATTTTCCCTGAAATTTTTACGCCGTCAATTATATCATTCATCCTGTTTAACGTCCGTAAAAGAGTGGATTTCCCGCAGCCTGAAGGCCCTATCAGGGCGGTAATCCGGTTCTCCGCGATTTCCATGTCAATATTTTTCAGGGCGTGGAATTCTCCATACCATAGAGACAAATCTTTTGTCTGCATCCGAATGTCCATAATTATTCCTTTAAACCAAAAACAAAATTTAAACAGGTAAATCCTTCAGCATTTAGGATTCAGCAAATTGTCAAGCCGCCTGAAAGACAAGGCCGCAGTCGATTTTTACGATACAGGCATACTTCCTGTATGCCGAGGAGAAAAATCGACGAGAACGCCGTATTTCAGGATGGATTGGCAATTTTGTATTGAAACGTGCAAAAGTAAATCAGCCGAACCTTCCCGTTATATAATCATCCGTTCTCTTGTCCTTCGGCACAGTAAAAACCTGTTTGCTTTCACCATATTCTATCAATTCACCCATCAGGAGAAACGCCACTTTATCCGCGACGCGCGCGGCCTGCTTTGTGTTATTCGTTACTATTATTATCGTGTATTTTTCCTTCAATCTGAGCATTGCCTCTTCGATCTTCGCTGTCGAGATCGGATCAAGGCTTGAACATGGTTCATCCAAAAGAATTATCTCCGGCTGCAGCGCGAGCGTTCTTGCTATACACAATCTCTGTTTCTGGCCGCCCGACAAAGACAGTGCCGACTGGTTAAGCCGGTCTTTGACTTCGTCCCACAAAAACGCCTGCCTCAAACTATGTTCCACCAATTCATCCAGTTTTTTCCTGTAAACTATCCCGGCAAGCCTCGGCCCGTAGATAATATTTTCATAAATCGATCTCGGCAGCGGCACAGGCTGGGCGAAAACCATCCCCACCCTGCGCCTCAGATCAGAAACATTCGTATCTTCCGAATATATATCTTTGTCGTCGATATAGACATCGCCTTCTTTTCGCGTGTTATAAGTGGCGTCCTCCAGTCTGTTTATCAGCCTTAAAAGTGTTGTCTTCCCGCTTCCCGCCGGCCCGATTATGGCAAGGATCTCATTTTTTGACACTTCAATATTTACTGAATTTAAAACCTTCCTGTCTTCAAAATAAAAATTCAGATTTTTTATAAGGATTTTGGCCATTTATTTTCCTTCGATCCTTCTGATAAAACGGTGCATGATCCAGTATGACAAGAAATTAATCAATCCTATTGAAATTATAAGAACACTGGCCGTAGCGTACGCGTTTTTTAATGAAATACCTTCTCTTGAAAGAATATAAAAATGCACAGACATCGTCCTAACTGAATCGAACAGGGAACTCGGCAGGCGAAGAGATGAACCGGCCGTGAATATTACCGCGGCCGTTTCCCCGACACACCGGCCGACACTTAATATTATCCCTGTCAAAATTCCCGGCAGCGCCTGCGGGATAACAATGAAAACTATTGTCTGCCATTTAGTCCCTCCAAGCGAATAACTCACCTCTCGCAGAGATTTTGGAACAGCTTTAATCGCTTCTTCGCTCGTCCTTATAATAGTCGGCAGGACCATAATCGACAGCGTCAGGCCGCCTGAAATAATCGACCAGCCCATTTTAAGTTTGATAACAAAAAGCACAAAACCGAACAATCCAAACACAATGGAAGGAATGCCAGCGAGGCAGTCAGCCCCGAAACGTATCATCTGAGTAACCCTGTTTTCCCTGGTATACTCAGTCAAGTAAACCGCCGTCCCGATTCCCAGCGGCCCCGCTATAAAAACCGCCGCGAGGGTAAGCAGTATGGTCCCGGCGATGATAGGAAAAATCCCTCCCTCCCTGCCCATACTTCTGGGAAATTCCATAAAAAATTCTTTTGACAAACCGCCGATGCCGTTCTTTAAAATAAAGCCGACAATATAAAAAAGGAGAAAAACCGTGAAAATAGCGAATATCCATAAAAAAAACTTCACTATTTTTTCTATTATATTGTGGTTTACGCTCATCTCCTGACTTTCCTCTTCGTAAAAATATAGGCCGCCACATTCAATATCATGATTATCACAAATAAAACCATACCCGTTCCGAACAAGGCCTCGCGATGCATGCCTGTCGCGTAGCCCAATTCCAGGGCGATATTTGAGGTCAATGTCCTGACAGGTTCAAGAACCGAATACGGGATCCGGACGGCGTTGCCGCTTACCATAATGACCGCCATTGTTTCGCCGACCGCGCGCCCCATCCCCAGGATAACGCTCGCGATTATGCCGGATTTCGCCGCGGGAATAATGACCATATAAACCGACTGCCATCTTGTCGCCCCCAATGCCAGCGACCCTTCAAGATAGGATTTAGGCACCGCTTGTATGGCATCCAGGGAAATACTTATAACCGTGGGAAGGATCATTATCGCGAGAACCATGCTTCCCGCGAGGACCGAAAGCCCCGGGCCCCCCAGATATTCCCGGATCAGCGGCGCGAGAATCACAACACCAATGAAACCATATACCACGGACGGGATCCCCGCGAGAAGTTCTATCGCGGGTTTTAATATTCTTGCTATTTTTTTAGGGCAGAATTCCGCGAGAAAAATACTGACAAAAAGGCTTAACGGCACACCAATGACAAGGGCCCCTATCGTGACCCACATCGACCCTATGATCATGCTGAACAATCCGAATTGTTTCTGGCCCGGCGCCCATTCAGGCGAAAAAATGAATTTGCCAAACCCTATCTTAAGAAATATGCCCATACCCTCCTTGAAGATAAACACAGTTATCAATCCAAGTGAAAATAAGGCGGAACACGCGATTAATAAAAATATTTTTTCAATCGATTTTTCCCTGTTCATGATATTTATTCGTAGGGGCTTGATTTATCAAGCCCGGGTTCGATAAATCGAATCCCTACATTAAATGTTTTACCGCGATTAATCCTTCCTTCTCCATAAATTCCTGGCCCTCATCCGACAGGACAAAATCCACAAAATCCTTAGCGTCCTTTTTTAACTCTCCGGTATAAACAAAAAGGAACGGCCGCATAAAATTATATTTTTTTTCTTTCACAGCCGCCCTGTCGGGCAAAATCCCGTCAATTTTTATCGCCTTCACATCCTTGTCCACAAGCCCTAAAGAAATATACGCGACCGACCATGGGTCCGCTTTTACGATTTCCCTGACTGATCCATTGGAATCCTGGACCATACAGGCGTTTGATATTGGAATTTCTTTCATCACCAGTTCCTGGAACGCGCCGCGTGTACCTGAACCGTCCTCGCGGGTAATCGCGTTAATCTCCTTGTCTTCCCCGCCCAGTTCCTTCCAGTTTAAAATTTTACGGCTGAAAATTTTTCTGATATCTTCAAGCGAGATATTTTCAATTTTATTCCGCGGGTTGAGTATCACGATAACGGCATCGTAGGCTATCGGAACAATTTTAAGTTCTTTTTCCTCTTCAGCGCTTAAATGCCTTGAGGACATCCCGATATCGGCTGTTCCGCATAACGCAGACTGGATCCCGGCGCTGGATCCGCCCCCCTGGACATTGATTTCAACCGTTTTGTGTTTCTGAGAATAGGCCTCTTCCAAACCCTCCACAAAAGGCTGGACGGAGGTGGATCCGGCTATTACCAGGGCCTTGCCGGCGCCGCCTTTATCGCAGGAAATAAATGGCAGGACAAAAAGAATTATATAAAAATATTTCTTCAACATTTTGAGGATTATACCATTTAAGTTACAAGGTGTCAAAACCTTACCCAAATCTTCCTGTGATATACGCCTCGGTTTTTTTATCTTTGGGATTTGTAAATATTTCCCGGGTTTTGCCGAATTCAACCAACTCACCTAAGAGAAAAAACGCCGTCCAATCGGAAACACGGGCCGCCTGCTGCATATTATGAGTAACTATCACAATTGTATAATTTTGTTTCAGGTGAAGAATCAATTCTTCTATTTTTGTGGTGGAAATGGGATCAAGCGCCGAACACGGCTCATCAAACAGGATGACCTCCGGCTTGACCGCAAGGGCCCTCGCGATACAAAGCCTTTGCTGCTGCCCTCCCGAAAGGCTCATGCCGGGAGCTTTAAGCTTATCCTTAACTTCATCCCACAGTGCCGCTCTTTTCAGGGATTCTTCCACAATTTCATCCAGATAAGATTTTTTGCTGATACCGTTTAATTTTAAGCCGACAGAAACATTTCCATAGATGGAAAGCGCGGGAAACGGGGTAGGTTTTTGAAAAACCATCCCGACTTTTTGCCGAAGCTCAATCGGATCGACATCCCGGTCATAAATATTTTTATCATCAAGCAGGACCTCACCATTGACGCTGGTATCCGGTATAACCTCATGCATCCTGTTTAAACAGCGTATAAAAGTGGATTTGCCGCATCCTGAAGGGCCTATAATCGCGGTGGCAACTCTTTCCTCGATGTTCATGTTTATATTTTTTACAGCATGAACTTTGCCAAAATAGGCATTCAGATTTTTAGTTATTATTTTGTTTGTCATATTCTCCTCAACCGTTTAAACAGTTTAAACAGTTCAAACGGTTTAAACCGCTATTTATATTTCTGCCTTGTAACAATCCTGCTTGTTAAACTTATCACAAAAGTCAATCCAATAAGCACAAGCGCCCCCGCCCATGCCTGCCTCTGCCAGTCATCAAAAGGAGAGATAGCGTAAACAAATATCTGCAAAGGAAGCGCGGCTATCGGCTGTGTCACTCCCTGGTGCCAGAACCTGTTCCCGAAAGCGGTAAATAAAAGCGGGGCCGTCTCTCCGAAAATCCGGGCAACGGACAGCATTATCCCTGTAATTATGCCAGGCATCGCCGTACTCAGAATTATTCTTATAGTGGTTTTAAACCGGTTTATTCCAAGCGCCAGAGATGCCTCGCGCAAATCATGCGGAACCATCCGGGCAGATTCTTCCGTGGTTCGCATTATTGTGGGTATCATTATCACTCCCAAAGCGAACGCGCCGCTTAGCGCTGAAAAACTTTTTAAAGGCCGGACCAAAAGAGAGTATGCAAAAATGCCGATAACAATGGAAGGCACCCCGCTTAACACATCCGCCGAAAATCTGATTAAAATCCCAAGTTTTTTTGTACTGAATTCCGAAAGGTATAATCCTCCCAACACTCCTGCCGGTATCGCCCATAGAGACGCCATACCTGTTAATATCAGGCTTCCAATAATGGCATTAGCCATTCCCCCTCCCGGCTCTCCAGCGGGTTTTGGAAGCTGTGTGAAAAAATCAATATTTATGCTCGCGATTCCCTTTGAAATAACATAGACAAAAATACTGATTAATGGAACTAAAACAATCAGAGCGCAGAAAATTGTAAGCGCCCTCATTGCCTTATCCGTTATTTTTCTTTTTAAATAATTTTTCATTTTTACTTTTACCACCCCTGAATCCCCTCATTGCCAACTTGCTTTATTTGTTGTGGACCATACTAAAAACCGCGCGATAATATTTAAAAATAATGTCAGAACAAAAAGAATCAGCCCTATTTCCATCAATGTGGACACATACAAATCGCTCGTCGCTTCAGTAAACTCATTCGCGATTACTGAAGACATTGTGGCTGCCGGAGCAAACAGGGAAAGAGAAATTTCCGGACGGTTTCCTATAAGCATAGTAACAGCCATAGTCTCACCAAGAGCGCGTCCCAGCCCCAATATCACCGCGCCAAGTACCCCGTTTCTGCTGTATTTCAGCACGGCTAATTTTATTGTTTCCCATCTTGTCGCGCCAAGCGCCAGCGCCGCTTCGCGCTGTGAATGCGGCACCGCCATAAATATGTCCCTTGAAACAGATGAAATGGTAGGGATAATCATGATACTCAGGATAATTCCCGCGGCCATCATTCCCACGCCATAAATGTCCCCCCGGAAAAAAGGCAGAAATCCAAAATATTTTTCGAAAAACGGTTGTATTGTTTCCCTTAAGAGCGGCACCAGCACAAAAATCCCCCATAAACCATAGATCACGCTGGGAATCGCCGCCAGCAGTTCAACCAGGAAACTCAAAGGCTGTCGTATTTTAGAAGGCGCGAGTTCGGAAAGAAAAATAGCGGTCCCTAAAGAAATCGGCACCGCTATGATTAAAGCGAGAAAAGAAGACACAAGGGTCCCCCAGATAAATGTCAGCGCCCCGAAATCTTCCTGGACAGGGTCCCACTTTGAATTAAACAAAAATGGAAGCTGGAATTTTTTAACCGCGGGAAGCGACTCTTTTATCAATATAAAGAATATGAGAATGGCAAAAGCGGCCACGGAAAAAGCCAAAACCGCGGAGAAATTTTTAAATAGAAAATCGGTTAACCTCGTTCTTTTCACGGCCATGAGTATAACAAAAATATGTCAAGGAATTGTGAAGGGAATGTGAATTTTGTGTGAAGTTTTTATGCGGGGGCAGTCAACACATCAAGCAATCTTTTTCATTTTTCCTTTAGAATAAGGATTTTTTATTTGAATTGATTTGGCCTATTTTCTGAATTTATTTTACTGCTAAAGAAAC
Organism: bacterium; assembly: GCA_040754625.1. Taxonomy (NCBI): domain Bacteria; species bacterium. Next base: position 42,807 of record JBFMCF010000011.1, read on the forward strand.
TTCTGTTTCTTCGCCGGTTGATTCATTTACTACAAGCAATTTACCTTTATCTTCCCTTCGCAATTGCTCATTAGCATTTAATAATTCTATACCATAAATTGTGCCATCCGGCGCCAAATCAATATTCAATTCATCACTAATTTTTATAGTTTGAGCCTCTATTGATTTCTCATACAAACGCAAATAGGCTATATTGTATTTCGGATCATATGTCAATTTCATCTATTTTCTGCCTCCTTCCATTTCAAAAATAGCGTGTTATTATTGTAATTACCAGCCAATCAATTTTTTCTTTTTCCGCATAAACCTCAACCTGTTTTGTCAAATAATGTTTGCCCTGCCATAATCCATTGAAATCAAAATTACGTCTAAATCCCGTACGTCCGAATTTTGCGGGAAACATTTCGCCTTTCTCAACAGTAGCAATAATTTCCTGTTCAGTTGCACCTCGTTCTTTCAATCGTTCCCGCGCATGCGGATGAAATCTTATCATAAATTAATCCTGTGAAATAAACCATTTATTGGTATTTATTGTAGTATATCAAATTCGGGCGGATTGTCAATTTTTAACCACCTAAAAATTTCGGATTCCTTCCCTGATTTTAAATCTATCGAAAGGCCATTCGCTGTAATTTTGTCTTTCATCATGATAATTATATTCCAATATATCCTGAAGTTGGATAAAAAGAAATGAACTCAACAAAAAAAAGGCCCCGATAAAATCGGAGCCCTTGAATTTCATAAAAGGGAATCGGGCCGTGGCATTTTAATATTACATACCCGGCCCTGGAGGAAGTATTCCCTATCTTACCTGTATTTCACTGATTTTTTTCTCGATCTTTTTTACAAGGCTGTCCGGCAATGGGGCATATAACAACTCCGGCGCGTATTTCTGGCCGTCTGTCACCGCCCAATTTAAAAATCTGACTATTTTTTCACCTTTGGCCTTGTCATTCTGATTTTTGTAAACAAGTATCCATGTTAATCCGGCAACGGGATAAGCGTCTTTTCCCGGAGGATTAACCAGTGAAACCCTGAAATCAGACGGCATTGTATCAACCTTCGCGTCCAGGGCCCTTGTAACGCTCTCTAAACTGGGAGTAATAAAATTCCCCGCCGAGTTTTTAATGTCGCCGTATGGAAGTTTGTTTTTTACCGCGTAAGCCAGCTCCACATAACCTATGCTTCCCGGTGTCTGTTTAACAAGGCCCGTCACTCCTTCATTGCCTTTTCCGCCCAGACCAACCGGCCAATTGATAGAAGTACCTTTTCCAACTTTGGACTTCCATACACCTGAGATCTCCGAAAGATAATCGACAAAAATATATGTTGTGCCGCTGCCGTCCGAACGATGGACCACGACAATTTTTTTATCAGGAAGATTTACGCCGGGATTGTCCCGCGCAATCTTCTGGTCATTCCATTTTTTGATCTTTCCCATAAAAATATCGGCAACCACATCCGGGCTGAATCGTAGGGGCGAATGATTATTCGCCCTTACATCCGGCAGATTGTAGGTTAGAACTACCGCTCCGGCCACCATAGGGATATGAAACATTTCACCTCCGGCCTTATTGAGCTGTTCATCGGTCATAGGGCCGTCTGTCGCTCCGAAATCCACGGTTTTTTCAGTGATCTGCCTTATCCCGCCGCCGGAACCGATGGACTGGTAATTGAAATTCACCGTTTCGTCTATCTTCGCGTATTCGTAAAACCATTTTGAATAAATCGGATATGGGAACGTGGCGCCCGCCCCGTTGATTAAAAGAAGCCTGACCGCTAAAACGTTCGTCATTCCTATATACAATAAAGTTAGACCGGTTATTAAGATACAAAATATTTTTCCCATATTTCCTCCTATCATAAATTAAAATTGTGGTGCCATCATGCAACCATCAAATTTTGTGCGAAGCACACATTAATTTTGCATTTTACATTTTGAATTTTGAATTTCTTCAAAATTTCACCTGCGCCTGGACTAATAATTCATCATAACCTTCTTTGCCGGCGTCATCTTTTCTCATCCGGTCATTAACCATCAATTTGACATAATCATTTATGAACCAGTTTACTCCTATGGTCGTAATTTTTTGCTTATCATTGTCTTTATCTGTATCAGCATCATATGTCTCATATTTAACCACAGGCTGTATAGCCGCTTTGCCTTCTAAGGAAATTTTGTAAGCCAAAAGCGCGTAATAACCTTTACCGGAAATGTCGGTTTTACTTGCAAGTTCATAATCTTTCTTCTGCGTAATATATTCGCCCTGGATCTTCACGCTTTTATCTTCATATTTCACAAGAGCGCCTGAGCGAGTTCGTTTATATGGGTCGTATGTGGATGTCTTTTTAAACATTCCTGTTTTTGAGTCAGCGGATGTAGTGCTGTATGTGTCCGTTTGCTGCATCTCACTGCCAGTCATATAACTGCCGCCTATACTCAATCCCGGTAAAACATTGACAACCACTCTTCCGGCGGCATCTTTTCCTTCATTATCTTCAGACGCGTTAGGGCCCGCGCCATTGAATATCCCGGCCCCGTAATTAACCATTTTATTCAATACAGTTCCATCCAGCATCAATCCTCGGTCCCTTTCCTGCGAAAGGCTTGTTACCGGCAGAGACCGTTCGACGGTTTCGATGGATGAACTGGAAGTTATAAATTCCTCTGAAAAAGGTATTTTAAACTGCCCTAATGTTATATTAGCGTAATTATTCAAGGTGTATTTAAGAAAGGCGTCGTTTAAAATTTTACCGTCTGTCTTGCTCGCGTCTATTTCCGCTTTAAAATTCGTATCATCGGCCAATTTGCCCGCAAGCGCCAAAGTAACAGACTTGACACGAAACTCATCATTCTTACCGGGTTTTTCAAAACGTTCAAACCGGCTCTGCACATAACCGCTTATTTTTACGTCTCCTTTGCCGATTTTCACGTAAAAAGGCCCTTTCTCTTTCGCCTCCTTATCTTTTTCCTCTTTTTCCAGTTTTTTTGCCGCGTCAATATTATTCTGTGTCTCAGTCCTTACCTCCTGAGATTCAGCCGCGTTCAAATAACCCTTCTCAACCAGTTTGTTCAAAAGAACGTCCGTCTCACCCGCCCGCGAATTCCCAATCGCAAAAAACGTGAACACCAATAACCCCGCTAACAACTTTTTCATCTCCATCTTTTATTCCTCCTTTTTGTTTTTATGCGCGATTTTTGCGTATATTTTTCTTATTCCATTTCCTTGTTGCTTGGAGAATACTTCACGGTAAATATCCTCATTACACACAGCACAAACACAATACCCAGCATCATCCCCATCTTGAATGGTTCAAACTCCCTGAATAAATACCCGATCATTTCCGTAAGCACGATTACAATCACCGTGTCTATTATAAAACTTATCTTTACCCTGCCTTCGGAAAAATAAACCAGGATGGTTTTATAAATTTCAAGAAGCGCGAGTATCGTTAAAACATCCAGTAATATTCCATGCAGCGCGTGTTCCATTTCCTTGTTAAACAAAAACCGTAAATGAAAAGCTGTGATTATAACACCAGCCAGCATACTCGCGAGCGTTATAAGAATTAACAGCCTCAATATCCAATTGGCTATTTTTTCATAACCTTCCGCGGAAATCAATTCCGCCGGCACATTTCTTAATACTTCTGTTTTCATAAAAACGTCTCCTTTTTCCGCCGTTGTCTGCGGCACTTTTTATTTTTTCTATTTTAATTAATGAAGATTATAAATTAGACGTGTGACGGGAAAAGGGAGAATTTGTGAATTTTGTGTGAAGATTTTTTGAGGAAAAAAATTGGGTAAGATTTACCGCCTTTTCCGTTAGCATAATAATCAGTGAAATACTTTTTTTATTTTACCCCATTGCTTGTAATATTTTTAATCCTTTCTTATCGTTTCCTTCTATTATAGGGTGATTTATTTGTCGGACTCAGAGAAATATTTTCCTCACTTGCTTTTGTATATATTGCATTAGGTAACCATATCAAATAGCAAATCAAGTATAGTTATTTACAACTCATCTTATGCAAAAACGCGGCAAACAAATGATATTATGCATGAATTATCTCATATCATAATTGGACATAAACCACAAACAACACACTATTCTCAAGATACTGGCATTTTGCTTCGACAATATGATAAAAACCAAGAAGATGAGGCTGATTGTTTGGCATCTATTCTTATATATCCAAAAGATGTATTAATGAAAATTAAGTTTTCAGACACTCCTCTGAATTTAGCATCCAAATCATTCGGTGGTAGCCAAAAACTTCTGGAAATGCGTTTAGATACTTCGGGAGTTAATATTATTTACAATCGGACCAGAAATAAATCTATCACGGCCAAATTAACTTAATATTGTAAATATCGAGAGGATTTTTATCGCTGAATTTTTTAAATGTTCATATTTATAAATATTACTTCCCTTTCTCCCCCAAATCCTCTGCTATCTCCTGTAATTGTTCCAATGCGGCCTGCAAGTCTTCAACTAATTCATTGGCTAAAACATCCGGCCCGGGAAGATTATCAACATCTTCAAGGCTTTCGTCCTTTATCCAGAAAATGTCCAGATTCACTTTGTCTCTTTTAAGTATCTCATCAATTCCAAAGCACCTCCATCTGCCGCCGGGATTCTTTTTTGAAAAAGTTTCCCTTCGGTCAAACCGGTTTTCTGGGCTATAACAATTAACAAAATCGCTAAGGTCTGATTCTTTAAGCGTGTTTTCTTTCAAAGTGAAATGCATGTTTGTTCTTAAATCGTATATCCATACTTTTTTTGTTGAATAATCTTTTGACGCCTCTTTTTTATCAAAGAAAAGAACATTGGCCTTAACGCCCTGCGCATAAAAAATACCTGTGGGCAGTCTTAAAATCGTATGGAGGTCGCACGATTGCAGGAGTTTTTTTCTTATTGTTTCACCCGCGCCGCCTTCAAACAATACATTATCAGGCAAAACTATCGCGGCTTTCCCGTTTATTTTAAGGATGCTTCTCACATGCTGTAAAAAATTAAGCTGTTTGTTGGATGTCTGCGCCCAGAAATCATCCCTTAATACAGTCAGGGACTGGGCCACAGTCTTTCCTTCTTCTGTAATGATTTTTTCTGATGACTTTTTACCAAAAGGCGGATTAGTCAACACCATGTCATATATAGCCCCGGGATTTTTTCTCAGAGAATCATCAGAGCTTATTGGTGTTTCCTCTCCGTTTACGCCATGCAGGTAAAGATTCATTACACATAAACGGGCGGCCAAAGGAACAATCTCATTTCCAGTAAACGTATTATGCTTTAATTCGTGTTTCTGATCTTTGTTCATTTTACTATGCGCCACAATATAGTTATAAGCTGATAGCAAGAACCCTCCTGTCCCACACGCAGGGTCATGTATCTTCATACCAGTCATAGGCTGCATAACTTTTACAATAGCATTTATTAACGGCCTTGGAGTAAAATACTGTCCGGCTCCGCCCTTAACGTCAGCGGCATTCTTTTCAAGTAAACCTTCATAAGCATTACCCTTAACATCCACCTCTAAATTTAACCATTCTTCTTTATCAATAAGGTCTGCAATGAGCTTCCGAAGTTTTGCCGGGTCTTGGATCTTGTTTTGCGCTTTTCTGAAAATAACGCCGATAATGCCTTCCTCTTTTCCAAGTTCCGTAAGCAGTTTCATATAATGCGCCTCAAGTTCCGCGCCGTCTTTTTCAATCAAGGACAGCCAGTTATACTCTTTTGGAATATCTGATTTTTTCTTTAACAGCTTAACCCTCTCATCATCCATCTTTAAAAAAAGAAGAAAGGTTAACTGCTCAACATAATCCCCATACGATAAACCGTCATCCCGCAAAATATCGCAGTAATTCCATAACTTGCTTACTAATTGTTTAGAGTCACTCATTTTTTATCTCTTCCTTCCGGTAAGCTCAGGACAAGCCAATGCCCGCCTTTATCAGGGCCAACTCTCTTGATGAGACCTTTTTCTTTGAGTTTGTTTATATTATAATCCACAGCTTTTTTAGTCAGATTTCCTTCTTGTTGCAATATTTTTTTACTTATAGCAGGATTTTTAAGGATATACTCTATAATGGTTTGCTGTATTACCGATATTTTTTCTACCCCCTGTTCTACCCCCCTGTTCTACCCCCTGTTCTACCCCCTGCTTCCTATCCAAATAAAACATAATCTTATAATAATCGAAATCACCTTCAACTTTCGGCTTCCTTTTGTAATAAGATGTCCAACCATTGAACATCTTATGAAAACCTGAACCAATATTTTCGGAAAGTTTTATAGTCCTGAAAAATCCTTGCAATAGTACTGTTCCTCGGCATTGAAAATTCTTCTTTCAGGATATACTTTACATCTTTCGGTAACGCGCCGGGATTAAAAAACTCTATTCTGTCGGAAAGAATACGTATTCGTGGTTTTGCGTTGGAAAAATAATCCGTATGCATAAGCAGGTTAACAAGCGCTTCGCGAATAGCTATAACCTGAGGCTGGTTTTCATCGCGGGAAAAACCTTTAAGCTTAAAAGGAACATTGATATGCCTCAATAATTTCTCAAGTATCGAGAAATAGTATTCATATAAATTTTTCTGGACAGGCATCCGGTAATCATACCTGTTTTGAGCGTCGGCAAAAGAAGTCCCCATGACTTCAAGATATTCGACCCTGAAATCCGAGACAGTCCTGTTTACGATTTCTTCCGTTCCGAAAACAAGCGCCCCGCCCGCTGTTACCCTGCCGTCAATAATAACCCGCATAAGTTCAAGCATCCGCTCAGCGGAAACTTCATTGTAGCGATGCTCAGGCTCTATGGATTTTAAGAAGGTTCTGTACCTTTTAACGGTTTCTTTATCGAGGTCTTTAAAAGTATATTTAGTGGGCTCTTCGTCTTTTTTATCAAAGGAAGAGTTCCGGTATAGCGCGTCTATCTCTTCTTTTGTCGCTCTCTGGTCTCCGCTTCCTGTTCTGATAAACGTGTTTGAAAGGGAGTTAAAATATACCGGTTTGTCCTTTGGATAAACGGAAAGGATATTAAACGCAAGCACGCTTTTGCCTTCAATGGAATATTTTTTTGCTTCGACTTTAATTTTCCTGTTAAATTTATCACTCCTTAAGGCAGTAAGAAAATCCTGCTCTATTTTTTCAGGGTTATCAATACCCGTCACTGAATATTCCTTCCCTTTCTTTGACACCCCAAAGATCAACCAACCGCCCGCGGTATTACAGAACGCGCTTACCGTTTCCCACGAGTTTTTCGGCACGGCGGATTTAGCCTCCTTCACCTCAAAATCCTGCCATTTATTAATCAGTTCTTGTTTTTTCATATATATTTTACACACTGGAACCAAGGACAAAACGAGCCCGTTCGTGCCGAAGCATTTCATATGGCGTCATAAACTTAATTTTAAGACTGATACAAACATTTGGAATTCCTATTTTCTTAGTCGAATTATACGCTTTTTCATGTGTGACAACAGTATGCCCATGGGCTAAAGCATGAGATACCAAGTAGTAATCAGCTACCTGTAGAAAGGTATTTACAGCAACAGGTTCATATTTTTGGCTTGATGCCCATGCGCTGACTGAACTAAGCGCGGGCAATATTGTCGCGTCAGGTCTAAGGAAAAATTCCGGGCCTCTCTTAGCCGCCCAATCAGAAAGTTCATCCACGCCGGCATTTATCTCATCGCCAACTTTTTCAATACTAAAAACTCGCTTAGCTGTATTATTTGTTATCAGCCAATCCCAAAATGCCGGACAAAAATCAAGGCCATAATGGAGATTTTTTGCCTGGATAAAAACATTTGCATCAAGTAAATATACCATTAGACTACTCCCAGCGTATACCCGAGATCCCGGAAAGTTTCAAGCTTTGAAAATCCAAGCATACGAAACGCGTCACGATAAAGGGTTTGCCCCTCAAGCGTACTGGCAACAAGCGCTCTGGCAAAACGCTTGCTAAGCCGCGCGCCCTGTGTCAGGTAAAAATCGCCCCCTGATCCTGTAGAAATTTCCTGGAGGCGCTCTACCTCTTCATTATAGGCCTTCCAGAATTGCTCTTTTTTGAGGCCGCCCGCATCGAAAATTCTCCGTAAAATAACCAATGTGCTGACTTTGAAACGACGGGCCAGGCGATTGGCCTCTTCAGACAATGGTTTATTTTTTTGATACTCGTCCCGCATAACAGCCAGAGGCACTAAAAGTTCAGCGGCAACCTGATTGCACCAACGCTCAATCTCGTTTCCAGTTACATCACTGACCTGAGAATCAGAAAGAGCGGATTGTCCGAGCCAGATATGGGCTAACTCATGCGCGAGAGTAAACATCTGGGCCGATTTTGTATCCGACCCGTTTATAAATATAAGTGGAGATAAATTGTCAACCAAGGCAAAACCCCGAAATTCGTCTACATCAAGCTTTCGCCAATTGTTATTTCCAACCACACCATTTACCATAACGAGAATCCCCAGGTCATCAGCTTGGGCAATAAAGCTCCGCAACGCGTCCGTCCAGGTTCTCATTTTGCGGCGTTCTTCAATATCAAATCCAAGTGTTTGACGAATTCGCATTGCAGATTTTTCAACATTATCTGAAGTCGCGGCAGAATTGACAAATTGCAGAGGCTTTTCACCTGAAATTCGCATAAAATCACGATACCATTCCTGCCTTTGCTGACAAATATAAATGGTATCCAGAAGATTGGGGCTTGGATGGCCATACTTTTTGTTACCGACTGTCCGAAAATCAGGAATCGGAACTTTCTCAACTGGAGGCTCCTGAAGGAAAAGAAATCCAATTGGGGTGTATGTAGCTTTAGCAAAACGCTCCAATTGCTTGAGAGTCGGGTTTGCTTTACCGCTGCTCCAAAGCTCAAATTTTGGAAACTTATCATATATGTTTTTTAGGCTTTTCCCTGAACGTTTACAAGCCCAATCCAACATTTCCGGTTTTACTGTCACGCGGTTCATCTGCATATTTTTCATATTATTCCAAATTATCTAAAAAAATAATCTTTAAAAATCCACTCCAACAACTATCACTGCCTTAAATTATACCAACAATTATCTTAGGAGGTTAAAGCTTTTTATTCTGAAAGTTATTATCGAATGGAAGAGGTCAGTTCTTTATTTTGGTTTGGTTCCTTCATCTTCCACCGCTTTCCACATAATTTCGTAAAATTTCATCCTTTTGTATTACCGCTTTCACATAAATGCATAACCTGTTGTATTCAGATTCCAGCTCCGGACAACTTTCCCAAATTTCATTGCTGTCGATTACTCTCTGTATTTTGCTGCCCAAAACATCTACTCCCGCCCAATTTTTAAGAATATCGGGATTAAGTAATATCCACGCGAAAAATCCTTCCCGGTATTTTTTCTCCGGATTCGAAATAAAATCCCAGGTTTTGTCAATATAATCATGATCAATCCATGCCATTTGTTCCTCAGCCCTGGCTCCACCCTTTTCCTTTCTTAATATTTCAGTTAATTCTTTTATGCAGGAAGGAAAAGGCTCTGACATATTCCATTTTTCCCCGAAAGCTTGATACCAATCATGATTTATAATCCTATGTTTTCGTCCCAAAATTTTAGAAGGTTCATCTTTCTTCTTATGAATATCAAAATAAGGCCTTCCATAAACGATCAAATCTATTACTGCGTGAACCCAGCAGTTAGGCATTAGATGTTTCCTTTCAAAATTGCATATTTATAACTCCTAAAAAAGATTTTGATATATTCATATTAAGCTATTTCGCAATCCAATGCCCGCCTTTATCAGGGCCAACTCTCTTGATGAGACCTTTTTCTTTGAGTTTATTTATATTATAATCCACAGCTTTTTTAGTCAGATTTCCTTCTTGTTGCAATATTTTTTTACTTATAGCGGGATTTTTAAGGATATACTCTATAATGGTTTGCTGTATTACCGATATTTTTTCTACCCCCTGTTCTACCCCCTTTTCTACTCCCTGCTTTCTATCCAGATAAAATGTTATCTTTAGTAATCGAAATCCCCTTCCACAATCAATTTATGTCATATTGTTTGCGTGCTGTTTAATTTCTTTTTTCAACTCAATGAGCAATTGTTTTTCTGTAGGCAGGTATAATTGATATTGACTTGCCAGAATCGTCTTATTTCGTTCAGGCAATGAAAACTTTACAACAGCGTCATTTTTGTCGGCGCAAAGTAAAATACCAATCGTGGGATTTTCCTCAGGACGCTTCTCCATGCGGTCATAGTAGTTCACATACATTTGAAGCTGGCCTAAATCCTGATGAGTAAGTTTTTGCGTTTTGATTTCAATGACCACAAAACACCGCAATAATCGGTTGTAAAAAAGCAAATCCACAAAGAATTCATCGCCGTCGATATGTATGCGTTTTTGACGGGCTACAAAGGCAAAACCATTACCCAATTCAAGTAAAAACTCCTGGAGATTGGTAATAATAGCAGATTCAAGGTCTTTTTCATAGTATTCCGCTTTATGCTTCAAGCCGAGAAATTCTAAAAACATAGGGTCTTTTATGATTTCTTGCGGCTCTTCAGGCATCTTCTCTTTGCGAGCTACAGCTAAAACTTTTTCTTTATTGTTACTTAACAACAATCGCTCATACAGCCCTGAGTTTATCTGTCTCTCCAATTCCCTGCCGGTCCAATTATTATTAACCGCTTCGAGCAAATAGTATTCTCTTTTATCCTGATTCCCAATACGTAATAAAAGCCGATATTGGCTCCAGTTCAATTGCGAACGCAGTGCGTTCGCAATTGGATAAGTTCTGTAAAATTGCCTGCTGATTTCCAGAATTCTTACTGAAAACCCGCTTCCATATTCCGGTTCAAGTTCTCCAGCCAGATTCCTGGTAAGATAATCACCATAACCAGCCCGCTCTTTGCCCTGCTGTTCTTCTTCAAATATTCTTTTCCCGATATGCCAGTACATTAATACACGCTGGAAGTCCACATTGCGAATGGCCGCCACGCGTGATTGGTTTATGATTTCTTTGATTTCAGAGATAAAATTTTTACGCATCATTTTGCTCATTTTTCATTCCATTTTGACATTATCCATTTAAACTAATTGAATAGTCTTTTTATAGGCTTCAATTCCTGGGATATCATCATAACGTTCAGATAGTTTTTCCCTTAAACCAAAAAGACGTTTATTTGCTGTATCAACTAACTGCCCATAAGTAGTAATTCTAACTTTCCCAACTTCAATATCCTGACTATTTTTTGAAGTCTGAACTGGTTGAACTTTTTCTGAAAATTGCTCTCCAACAATAAAAGCGTATATATATGGATTGCCTATAATACTACCGCAACCAGCAAAATCCTCTATATAACCAATAGCTTGGTCTCTTTCTTTTCTCGATATTTTTGAACCGCCCCTTTTTAATTCAATTAATAATATTTTATTAATTGTATCTAAACTAGCCTAAGTTCCGCAGTTTTAAAATCAAGCTTCTTATTTTTCAAGGGGTTGCGGGTTTTACCCCCTCAAATTCTGCACTACATTTTGTATAAAAACCGGACGATTAGGGATCTTTATTCCCAGCC
>JBFMCF010000012.1 GCA_040754625.1 bacterium
CTTGTTACCGACTGGAAAGATTATTCTTTTTCTGGTTCGCTTGATTTTAATTTGAATAAAATTATCAGTTAATGTTTACGCAGGCTAAAGCCTGCGGCTACAAAACCACCGGTAACTGACCGGTTACCGTTTTACGTATTTAGCGCTTGACAATTCCTGAAAAATAGTTATAATACATCATTATTAAAGCAGAGGCAGATCCGCTTCTCACCTTACAGCTCAGGCTTGTTAAAGGTTAAAAAATAAAATATTAATTAAAAATTAAATTTATTTTTCATATTAAAGCGGATAGCCATATTCGCTTTTTTTATTAATGAATCCGCCTCAGACGGATGAATTAACCCTGCACCATATGGTGCAGGGTTCAATTCGAAGACGCTTCGCTATGATTTAAGAAGCCAGCAGGCTTCATAAATCAACTTCTCATTGAAAGGGAGGTGATAAAAATACAATTTAATAAACATAGAATCAATTACAGGATAAAAGCGCGTGATGTACAGGTTATTGGAGTTGACGGCAGAAATATAGGTGCGATGCCGGTAAGAAACGCTATTAAGCTGGCAGAAGAACAGGGATTAGATTTAGTTGAAATTGCCCCGAATACAAATCCGCCTGTATGCAAAATAATGGATTATGGGAAATATAAATATGAGCTTCAAAAGAAGGCAAAAGAAGCCAAAAGACATCAAAGGGTCATTGATGTAAAAGAGTTAAAAATCAGGCCTAATATTGAAGAACATGATTATCAGGTCAAGATCAGGAGCCTTCAAAGTTTTTTGGAAAAGGGGGACAAAGTTAAGGTAACCATGATGTTCAGGGGCAGGCAGACTGTTCATATGGATATTGGATATAAGCTTATGGACAGGATAATCCAGGATTCTGCGAGTTTATCTACGATAATACAAAAACCGTCTCTGGAAGGCAGAAATTTAATATTAATACTTTTAGGTAAACCAAAGACAATTTAGGTTTATAGGGTTACAGGGATTAATTCGATAAACTTTAGAAAGGGAGTGGTAATAGGTATGCCAAAACTTAAAACAAAGAAAGGCGCGGCCAAAAGATTTAAGATAACCGGGTCGGGCAGGATATTGCGCCGTAAAGCAGGCCGCAGCCATATTCTGACCAGTAAACAGAAGAGCAGGAAGAGGACCTTGGGTGAACCGGCTTTGGTTTCAAAGGGCGAAGAGAAGAGCATAAAAAGGTTATTGCAGTATAAATGAGGACACAACTTAGATTCGATGTGTTTATTGAATCTAAGTTGTAGTCCGAATTTACCCCGCACTTAAATTTTCTATTTAGTGTTGGGTATTGACGATAAAAGTATTGAAAATTCAGCATGAAATTAAATTATCACTAACAGACGGTTTAAGTGCGGGGTTCAATTCGCACTATCGTTTCTGTTCGCACTTCGTGCTTCATAAACGATGTGCTCATTGAAGGAGGAATTATTATGCGAGTTAAGCGTGGTTATGTGCGGGCAAGAAGAAGAAAAAGGCTGTTAAAAAGGGCTAAAGGATTTAAAGGCGCGAAGGGTAAACTTATTAAATCTGCCAGGGAGGCTCTTTTACACAGCGGACAGTATGCCCTTGCGGGCAGGAGAAAGAAAAAAGGCGATTTTCGCAGCCTCTGGATTGCGAGAATAAACGCGGCAGTCCGCCCTCACGGCCTTTCCTACAGCAGGTTTATAAGCGGATTAAAAAAGGCCGATATCAGATTAAACCGTAAAATATTGTCCAATATGGCAATTTTAGAAAAAGAAAATTTTGCTAAAATCGTTGGGATAGCAAAAGAAAATTTAGAAAAAACCGCATAATCAATGAGAGAAAAATTAGTTGAATTAGAAAAACTTATTTTAGCGGATATTGAGAAAGTATCAGATATTTCCGGGCTTGATAATGTCCGCGTGAAATATCTTGGACGGAACGGGGAATTGACGAATATCCTCCGGGAGCTGGGGAAACTGCCTTCTGAAGAACGGCCTTTAATAGGTAAATTAACCAATGACCTTAAAATTAAAGCACAGAACATTATCGATGAAAAACTTAACCTTTTAAAAGAATCGGGAAGACAAAAAAGCATTAAAGAAGCATCTATCGATATTACATTAAGCGGCAGAAGAAGGCCGCTGGGACATTTACATCCGCTTACACAGGTAATGTATGAAATAGAAGATATTTTTTTGAAACTTGGTTTTGAAATTGTCGAGGGCCCCGAAGTGGAACTTGATTATTACAATTTCGAAGCCTTGAATTTCCCAAAAGACCATCCAGCGAGAGACATGCACGATACATTTTATATTACGGATAATATCATTCTCCGCACTCATACTTCACCGGTCCAGGTGAGGGTAATGGAAAAGAGGTCACCCCCTCTCCAGGTTATTGCGCCCGGCAGGGTCTACCGCTGTGACGCGGATGTTTCTCATTCGCCGATGTTTCACCAGGTAGAAGGTTTTATGGTAGATAAAAAGATAAGCTTCGGAGATTTGAAAGGGGTTTTATCGCTTTTTGCAAGGAAAATGTTCGGTTCAGAGACAAAAGTCCGTTTTCGGCCCAGTTATTTTCCTTTTACTGAACCTTCAGTAGAAATTGATATAGAATGCCGGCTTTGCAGGGGGAAAGGATGCAGGGTTTGTAAAGAAAGCGGGTGGCTCGAGATCCTTGGCGCGGGAATGATTGATCCCGCGGTATTTAAAGCTGTTAAGTATGACCCTGAAAAGTATTCCGGTTTTGCATTTGGAATGGGTGTTGAGCGGATAGCGATGCTCAAATTCGGGATTGATGATATACGGTTATTTTTTGAAAATAATATATTATTCTTAGAACAATTTTAAAAGCCCCCCTATTTCCCCCCTTACGGGGGGATTAAAGGGGGACTTAACTTATTATGCTTTTTAGTTATAGACATCTTAAAAATTATATCAATATTAAATTGTCCCTTTCTGAATTAATGCGGGGTTTGAATTTTATTGGAATTGAATCCAGGGTGATTGATAAAGATAAAGAGATTTTTGAGTCCGAAGTGTCCGCTAACCGGAATGACTGCCTGAGTTATATAGGCCTGGCCCGCGAAATTTCAGCTCTATCAGGGGCGAAAGTTATTTTCCCGAAAATAAAAGTCGATGAGATAAAAGAAAAAGCCGGAAATTTTATCAAAATTTCTATCGAAGATAAAAAAGACTGTTTTCGATATATGGCGAGGATAATAAATAATGTCAGGGTTTCTGGGTCTCCTGCCTGGTTAAAAGAACTTCTTGAACTTCAGGGGATGCGTCCCGTGAATAATATAGTTGATATAACAAATTTTGTTCTGCTTGAATATGGCCAGCCAATGCATGCTTTTGATCTGGATAAAATACAGGGAAAAGCTGTTTTTGTGAGGCTTGCAAAAAAAGGCGAAAATATCGAAACGATTAACCAGCAGAAATACGATTTAGATGAGTCGATGCTTGTTATTGCGGACCGGGAAAGACCTGTGGCGGTTGCGGGCGTGATGGGGGGACTGGACAGCGAGGTCAGCGCGGGGACCGGTTCCATTCTTTTGGAGAGCGCTTTTTTTAAACCGGCAAGTGTTCATAAAACTTCCAGAAAATTAAATTTAAAAACCGATTCCAGTTATCATTTTGGAAGGCAGGTTGACTGGAATATTGTTGAAACCGCACTGGACAGGGCGGCCGGTTTAATCCGGGAAATCAGCGGCGGAGTTATAGCCGGCGGTAAAATTGATTTAAAAACGATCAAGGTAAATCCCAGAGTCATTAATATGAGGCTCGACAGGTTGAATAATATTCTGGGCACCGGTTTAAAAATAAAAAAGGTTGAGCTGATCTTAAAAAAACTGGGTCTTGTTTCCAAAACAGGAAAAGATGTTTTGAGGGTTACCGTGCCTTCACACCGTATGGGGGATTTGGAGAGAGAAATAGATTTAATTGAAGAAGTAAGCAGAATTTATGGTTATGACAATATTAAAGAAACTATTCCCGGGAGAATTTCCGGGGTGTCTGGCAGTGAAATTGAGTGGTGTTTTGAAAGAAAAATTAAGGATATCCTGGTGTCACGGGGAATGTTTGAAGTTATCCCTTATACCTTTTGCCATAAAAATAACCTGGCGAGATACCCCTTTAAAGAAGATGATGACCGGTGCAGAACATTGGAAATTTCCAATCCCTTATCGGGGGACCAGGATATTTTAAAATCAACTGTTGTCCCGGGTCTCCTTGACATCGCAAGGAGAAATATTAATGTAAAAAATAATAATCTTAAAATATTTGAACTGGGAAAAATATTTATTCCCCGGTATGTGCCGGACGGTTCATTCTCCCTGTGCGGGAATGGGCTTCCGGAAGAAAAAAAGATATTATCCGGTTTAATTACGGGATTCAATCAGGTAAAAACATGGACGGAGAATAACCGTTTAACGGATCTTTTTGACCTGAAAGGGGTACTTGAAGACCTGTTTGAAAGCCTGAATATTAAAAATTACAGGTTTTCCGCATCAAGCGATTGTCTATATCATCCTGGTAAAACCGCAAAAATTCATATCGGGCAAAAAGAAACCGGGATTCTCGGTGAAGTGCACCCGGATATCATGGAGAAATATGAGTTTGTAAATCCTGTTTATATCTTTGAAATAGAGTGGCAGAAACTTTTAGATTCTATTCCGGGAAGCAGAAAATATGCAAGCCTGCCGAAATTTCCTAATGTCACCCGTGATATCGCAATGATGGTGTCAAGAGAAATTGAGGCCGAAAAAATACTTTCGTTAATCAAAGAAAACGGGGATTCTTTAATTGAATCGCTTAATATTTTTGATCTTTATACGGGTAAGCAGGTCCCGGAAGGGCTGAAAAGCCTGGCGGTTTCCATTTCATACCGTCATTTGGAGCGTACGCTTACTGATGGCGAGATTGAGTCAATCCAGGGGAAAATCAAATCTGCTCTAATCGAAAAATTTCACGCAACAATAAGATAAATATATGTTAATTAAATTTACTATAGAAACCGAGGTTTCCCATTTTTTCTTGACACAAAAAAATTATTATCGGATAATATATTAAATATAATAATAAATGAGGGACATAAATGGATTTTAAAGCCAGAGATGCGCTTTTTGAAAAGGCTTTTGATTATCAGGCTGATGGCCAGTATGATAAAGCAATCGAAGAATTGAATAAGGTTTTGCATATTGACCCAAATTATGTTGAGGCTTATTATTTAATGGGAAATATTTATAATTTAATGGAAAAAAACGACAAGGCCATTTCATTTTATGAAAAAGTGTTAAAAATTGATCCGATGTATTCAAAAGCCAGATACATGCTGGATTTATTGGTAGATGAAGGAAAAGGCACATCTGAGATTATTGAGGAACGAAAAAAGTGCAAAGAGGCGGAGGTTTATTTTTATCAAGGGATAGAATATTTTAATGCCGGGAATTTTGAAAAAGCGATAGAAGCATTTAAAAGTGCTATTGAAGTATCACCGGAATATCATCAGGCTTATTATAATATCGGGGTGGTTTATTATCATTATACCGGCGATATAAAAAGAGCTGAAGATTTTTGGAAAAAGACTTTGGAATTTGACCCGAAAAACCCAAAAGTTTTTTTAAATTTAGGTATTATTGCATATAAAAGGGGAAAGATCGAAGAGGCTGTTTCTTACTGGGAAAAGATTGCATCCGATAATATCCCGCTTGCCCAGGCATATTGCAATCTCAGTGTTATGTACCATGAGCGGGGAGATACGAAAAAATCGATTGAATACCTGGAGAAGGCGCTTAATTTTAATCCCGATTATAAGGTGGCGAAGGAAAATTTAGAACAATTGAAATAATAACGCAGGCAGTTTAACAGAACTTTGACACCTCGAAAATAAATTTCTTTATTTGATAAGTAATTAGCTGATTTCAGGCAGACGTAGGCACTACGTTTTCTTTTAGGGAAGAAATAATTTTGGGCGGGATTGCGCAGCCT
>JBFMCF010000013.1 GCA_040754625.1 bacterium
AAAATATTTTCCCAGTTTAACGAAACAAAAAATAAATTTTATATGGACGAATAGAGCGAAAATAAAGATTTTCCATGGCTGCCGATTAATTTTAAGTCGCGCTTAAAAAAACTCGCTTGTTTTAGGATTAGTATATTCTACCAATATAAATATTTTTGTCAAGATTTAAAAATATTTATGGTAAACTTATGCGGAAATATTTATGGATAAAAAAATCGGGATACCAAAGTCTTTATTATATTATAATTATTTTAGATTTTATGAAACATTCTTCAGGGAAATTGGCGCTGAGATTATTTTATCTTGTCCCGATAAGGTGACAATGGAGAAGGGGGCAAAATTAGTGCCCGATGAGGTTTGCCTGCCTTTAAAAAATTATTTCGGCCATATTATCGACCTGAAAGGGAAAAAAATTGATTTTATTTTCTTGCCGCGGTTTGTAAAAGTGGAAAATAATTCTACCTTCTGTCCAAAAATAATCGGCCTGCCGGACATGGTGAAAAATATAATTCATGATTTGCCGCCTTTAATTGAACTGGATATAGATTCCTCAAAATTATTACTGCTATATGGTAATATTCACAAGATAGGCGGTATTTTTGGCTCAACTTCAATTAATACTTATAAAGCGTGGAGAAAGGCTTTTAGAAATTATAATATACACAGAAAATCGTTATCGGAGGATTTGAAGATATTAAAAAAGAGCGATAAATTGAATATTGCCGTTATTGGGCATCCGTATAATATTTATGACGCGGATCTGAATTTAAATATTATGAATAAATTAGCTGCAAAAGATATTTCAATTTTCACACCCGATATGGTCTCGCCGGAAACAATAATAAAAGAGGCGGGTGATTTGCCAAAAAAGGTGTTTTGGACATTAAGCCGCGATGTAGTCGGTGCAACAAAATATTTTATAAAAGAACCCGGTATACATGGAATAATTAACATTACATCCTTTGGATGCGGGCCTGATTCCATAATAGGAGAATTGATTGGTTCTCTGATAAGGGAATATAATAAAAAGCCTTATTTATTTTTAGTGCTGGATGAACATACCGGTTCCGCCGGGCTTGAAACGAGGTTGGAGGCGTTTATAGAAATGATCAAGACAATCAGGGAAAGGAATTCGTAAAATGCCGGCAGTTACTTTTCCGCACATGGGTTACATTTATATAGCTTTAAAATCAATTTTTGCGTCTCTGGGAAGCCGGGTTATTATCGCGCCGCGTCCGAATAAGAACACCCTTTATCTTGCCTCAAAATATGCGCCTGAACTTACATGCCTGCCTTTAAAAATAAATCTTGGAAATTTAATTGAAGCTTTGAATTTGGGAGCAAATTTAATAGTTACAGGCGGCGGTGAAGGTCCGTGCAGGTTTGGATACTACGGCGAGATTCAAAGAAGGATTCTCGGGGAACTGGGCTATAATTTTGAGCTTGTGTCGGTTAACCAGACAAAAATTCTGGAAGTTGTTAAAAAAATTAAATATATAACTAAAGTCAAGTCAACGTGGGACGTGATGAAATCTTTGTATTTTGGATGGACCAAAATGAAATTGATAGAATCATCTGAGAGCAATCTTAGAACTCTTCGCCTATTTGAAACAAGGGAAGGGGAATGTGAAAGGATATTTTTCAATTTATTGCGAAAGATTGATAATATAAAATCACTGAAAGAGACAAAAGATTTTAAAGGCTATATTGATGAAGAATTTTCAAAGGCCGGGATTGAAAAAAAAAATGATTATTTAAAAATTGCGGTTGTCGGAGAGATTTTTATGGTTTTAGAACCGTTTGTAAATTTCAATCTTGAAAAAAGACTTTCTGAAATGGGAATTTATGTTGACAGGACAGTTAAAATCACGAATTGGCTGAAAAGGGTGTGGTCGTTTGACAGGGAGGCGCGGGCTGAAATAAAAATGATAAAAGAACTTGCGAAACCTTATCTTAAAAAGCACATCGGCGGCGAAGGATTATATTCCATAGGACAGAGTATTTTATCAAAAAGACAAAATTTCGACGGTGTGATACAAATTGCACCTTTTACCTGCATGCCTGAGATTGTGGCATACAGTATTTTCCCGAAAATCATGCAAAAAGAAAAAATACCGGTTCTTTCGCTGTTTCTGGACGAACATTCCTCTGAGACCGGGATCATGACAAGGGTGGAGGCCTTTGTGGATTTGATTAAAAGACAGAAGTTTGTAAAGCATAGTTAAAATTATGAATTGACTTCAATTAATTGTTGTAATACAATAAAAGGCATATTTGGAGAGGTGAAAAAGGCGTGAGAATAAAAGTAACACTTTCATCAGATAAGCCGGGAGCCGTTAATTTTAACTACCAGCACCAGATACAGGCGGTGATTTACGAATTTTTGGCCAGTTCAGATCCTGATTACGCGTCATGGCTGCATGCGCAGGGATATGTTTGCGAAAAAGACAAACGGTTTAAATTATTTGTCTATTCCGGAATAATATTCCAGGGCCCGGTTAGAATAAAAAGTTCAAACCGTTTAAACAGTTCAAACAATTCAATCGGTTCGAACGGCTCAGGCGGCTTAAACAGTTTGAACAGTTTAAACGGCTTGAATATTTCAGACGGTTTTTCTTTCACCGCCTCCCGAATATCACCTTTCTTTTTATCATTCCAAATCGCCTCGCCTGTCCATCAATTTTTACAGCACTTGATAGACGGTATTTTTAGGGAGGGACAAAATATAAGGCTCGGCTCTCAAATATTAAATATCTGCCGCGTAGAAACATTACCGGATCCCTTGAACGGTAACGGCCTGAACGGTTTAAACCGTTCAAACGGATTAAACGGCCTATTATTAAAACCTTTGGAATCGCCAATCTTCGTCAAAAAACCCATGCCTGCTGGTGAAAGGGACATTTATCTTTTCCCCGGGGACGGGGATTATGAAAAACTTCTCAACCAGAATCTCATGCATAAATATGAAACACTTTACGGAAAACCATACGAAGGTGAACCTTTGAAATTCAATTTTCAGCTTGAACTGTTTAAACGGCTTAAACCTAAAATAAATAAATCATTCAAAATCTTCAAAAATGGTAAAATTACCGGAGAAATAAAAGGAACATTACAACCTTTTATTGTAAGCGGGCCCGAAGAATTGATAAAAATCGGCCTCGAATGCGGTTTTGGACAGAATAACAGCATGGGATGCGGGTATGTAGAAACCGTTTAAACACTTTGAACAGTTTAAACCGTTTAAACTGCTTGAACGATTTTTGGGTTTAATCGGTTGGAACGGCTTGAATTGTTAGAACGGTTTGAACAATTTTAAAACGGAGGAGTAATGCAAATAAAATATTTTGAAGACCTCGAAGTCTGGAAATCGGCGAGAGAATTGACAAACAAGATTTATAAAATTACAAACAGCGGCAATTTTTCAAAAGATTACGGCCTGAGAGACCAGATAAGGCGGGCATCTGTTTCCATAATGTCCAATATTGCCGAAGGTTATGAAAGAAGCGGCAATCAGGAATTGATTCAATTTCTTTCGATTGCCAAGGGTTCCTGTGGAGAGGTTAGGACCCAGTTATATGTTGCGATGGACCAGGAATACCTTGATAAGAAACAATGTGAAGAATTAATAAGCGCATTTAAGAAGATTTCTATTATGCTTAACAATTTTATGGAATATTTAAAAGGAAGCCGCCTGAAAGGTGTAAAATATAAAATGCCGAGGCAAAAGACCATGAAAGAGGAATTGGATGAAATAGTCCGAAACTTGAACGTAAAAAAACCCGAATCGTCAGAATCGGTTTAAACTGTTCAAACGGTTGAAACGGTTCAGACTGTTAAACGGATTAAACGGTTAAAACAGCTTGAACGATTTTTTAGTTTAATCGGCTTGAACGGCTTGAACTATTTAAACGGCTTAAACTTTATTTTTAATTCGGAGGCGTTATGGGGATTTTTAGGTGAACGGGGGGCCGTTTATGCCAGTTGGAACTAATTGAACGGTTTGAACTGATTGAACAATTTAACGTTTGAATGATTATTTATTGAACGGCTTAAACTATTTAAACCATTTGAACAATTACTTTAGAAAATTGGAGGGTTATGGGGATTTTTAGGTGGACGGGGAATCCGTTTGTGGATACAGGGCTAATTGTAATCTTGCATTTAACTAATAAGAATGACATTTCAGAACTAAGTTATGATGATGTAGTAAGAGTTTTTAATGATGGTAAAGATTTGGCGAGAATGAACGCAAAATTAAAAACTTTTACAATGGTTTTTGGCAGAAATGGGCCATTGACTAATGGATATGGTTATAAACAAGGAACCCCTTCTGAAAAAAATTATCAAATTTACATAAGTTTAGTTAAAGGACTCTTAAATGCCAGTCAGGCAGAAGATGGAGGCGGTTATATTTGTGAAATTTGTGGAAGAAATACAAATTTTGACTTTGCAAATTTATATGAACAAGTTCTTTCAAAGGCGGGAGAAAAGACAAAAGAAGGTAAGGTATTAGGAAGAGATTGGTTTCCTCTTTCAGGTAGTTTAGGTAGTGATGCTCAAGCCTTGCCGTCAGCTTCCCGCGCTATGCATATTTGCCCAGCTTGTTTATTTTCTGTTCACTATTTACCCGTTGCTCTTATTTTATTTGGTGGGAAAGTCGCGGTATTCCAATCTACCTCGCAATCTTTGACTATTGATTTAGTAACAGCGATTGTTGACGATACAATTGCGCGCTTGAGGGCTGGAAATGGCGAGGCAATCGGTAAAAAGGAAGGAACAAAAGTATTAACAAGCCGTTTGTTAAATCTAATAGAAAAACTTCAAAAGGAGCGAAAAAGAGAAAATCTTCCTGATTATTCAAATTTACTTGTATGGAAATTTAGTAATTCAGGAACCGGCGCGGATTGCAAACTTGAGGAAATTCCCAATAAAGCACTAATGTTTTTATGGGAAGTGGTTCATTTTGGGCTTAGACAGGAAATTGATAAATTACTGGCTAATGAACCTAAATATCCTCGGTTTCAATTATTAACAGCTATAAAAGAGGGAAAAGATTATGGAAATAAAAAATTTGGAGGTTTGTATCCATTTAAGAAAAATCAGGGAGTAACCCCCGAACTTTTTGTCTTGTATCAGTTAAAAATATGTAGGATTTCAAAAAGTGCTTTGCAAATCGCTCAAAAGATTGCATTAAAATATATTAATTCATTAGATGACAAAGCAAAAAAGAATGTTAAATCGGAAATTTTCAGAGATAATTCAAATACAAATAGGGTGCGAAGATTAATGGCTGATATGGCTGAATCAGGAGAATTAAGTTATGACGATTATACGCAATTGTTTGTCGAGATTAGCAGACATCCAATAAAAGTTGATTGGAATGGATGGGATATGATACGTTTTTTTCTTTATCATCCAGAGGAAACAGAATGGAAGCAAAAATTTAATAAAATTGAGGAAGGAGGTAATCAAGTGAAACCGCATCCTTTAATAAAACAAGCATCGGGACTTTATTTTGATGATTATGTAGCAAGAAGAGGATTGGAAAGGTTTAGCAGGGATATTTTAGAAGGTTTTAAAAGAGGAGTATTGAAACGCAAATGGCTGGAAGGTGTTTTTCTTAGGCTTGCTGAAAAGGGACGCGAGGAATTTAATGTTGAAAACTGGGACGAGTTTTGTTGTGACGAAGAAGGCAATCCCGTTTTGCACGAACTGCTATTCCAGATGAGATTGAATTTAGCCAATTTATATGGCCAAAAAATAAAGGAGGAAAAATAAAATGGATAAGGTTTTGACAAATATTGCAGGAACTTTTTTGATTCAGGCTGATGCGTCTTTTCTTAACGGAGCGGGGTTAGGCGAAGGTGAAGATCGTAATGTAACAATTCCCAAGACTTTTCAAGACGGTAAGGATAAAGTTCCTTACGTTTCTTCTCAAGCCTGGAAAAGATGGCTTCGAAATACTTGCCTCGAAGAAAATCCTAACTGGCCGAAGAGTGAGTTAAGGGCAATAGGATTAAGTGAGAAGGGAACAGCTAATAAAATTTCAGGAGAATTGAATCCTGTTTTATGTCCGGAAGATGACATCTTTGGTTATATGAAAGCTGAAAAGGGACAGGGAAAAACAAATGAAGATGCTGAAGAGCCTGAAGAGGTAGAAGAATCTGCTGAGGAAAAAGATAAAAAAGGTAAAAAAAATAAAACAAAATCTGTGATGCGAACCTCTCCTTTTGCCGCATCCCTGCTTGTTTCAATAAGGAAATTTGGTTGGAAAGGAAGGGATGAAGGCTTTGTGCATTTGAAAGAGGGAACTCCACTGCCATATACTACTGAATTTTATAATGCCCACCTTCAGGGTGTTTTTTCTTTATGTTATGCCAAGTTAGGGATATTTTCAAATTTGGGAGATAGAATAGAAATAGAGGAAAGTAAAGCGGATGAATTTATTAAGAAAAACAAAATAAAGATTAAGGAAGATAAGGGTGAACAGGGTAAAATTTATGAAATGGTTTCTAATCCCAGAAAAGAACGGGCGTCTACTCTACTCAAATCTCTTGCAGTTTTGCGGGGCGGAGCTAAACAAGCGCAGTTTGGGACTGATGTATCTCCAAAAGTATTGATTTTAGCCGGCCTAAATTGCGGCAATCCTATTTTTAATCATATTTTTAATGACGCTAAAGAAGGGCCTGAGATAAAAATTGATACGTTGAAGGAAATTATAAAAGATTATACTGATAGGATAATTACTTCTGTCTATATTGGTATACGGAAAGGTTATTTAAAAAATGAGGAGGAAGTGGTTAAATTAAATAACTTGAGTTTGGCAAATTTAAAAAAAAGTATATAAAAAAATAGCTTTCAGCCGAATCTTTTATAGTGTGTTATAAAGGAGACCGGCATGAAAGCTATTAGGAACAAAGTTCCCAAAAAAGTAT
>JBFMCF010000014.1 GCA_040754625.1 bacterium
GCTGCGCAATCCCGCCCAAAATTATTTCTTCCCTAAAAGAAAACGTAGTGCCTACGTCTGCCTGAAATCAGCTAATTACTTATCAAATAAAGAAATTTATTTTCGAGGTGTCAAAGTTCTGTGAAAATGCTATACATGAGTTTACGATTGCTGTAAAACTTAACCCAAAGGATTTCGCTTCCAAAAGGAACCTCGACTTGCTTAAATCAATGACCAGTTATGAAACAACTTAACCATATCTGCAGATCTTCTTTAGAATCTTGATGAACAATTTATTATGTTTTTCTGTTCCTATAGTTACCCTGATAAAATTTGGCAGCCCAAAACTATTTGCCGGGCGGACAATTATTCCATAGGCCAGTAATTTATCAGAGACAGCTTCTCCATCAGCGTTCAATTCAATCAATAAAAAATTGGCCTGGGTGGGAATGTATCGCAGTCCTATTTTATCCAGGGACATATAAAGATATTTTCTTCCGTTAAAAACCATTTCCCGTGATTTATCCAGCCATTCTTTATGTTCCAGCGAGAGCAGTGCCGCGCACTGGGCCAGCCTGTTAACATTAAACGGTTTTCTTACCAGATTAAGATGTTTTATTATTTCACTGTTCGCAATGCCATATCCGATTCTCAACCCTGCGAGGCTGTATACTTTAGAAAATGTCCGTAGAATAATAATATGTTTTTTTATTTTGCTCCTTATATATTCAACGCTATTGGGGAAATTTATATCATCCACATATTCTGCGTATGCTTCATCAAAAACTGTTATTACATGCCCCGGTAATAACCGAAGGAACTTTGAAACTTCTTCCCTTCTTACAATTGTCCCTGTTGGGTTATTGGGATTGCAGATAAAAACCAGTTTTGTTTTTGGGGTAATTTTTTTCAGTATTCCAGGCAGGTCATATTTACTGTCCTTTAACGGCACAAAAACACATTTGGCATCAGCTATTAAACTTGCAATTTCGTAATAACTAAATGTGGGTTTGCCAATAATTACCTCTTCCCCGGGACGCAAAAAGGTTTCGCAAACCATAGAAATAATTTCATCACACCCGTTTCCAAGGATGAAATTATCCGGAGAAAGTCCCCATAAACGTCCCAGCCTCCCGCAAAGTTCTTTCCCGCTCCCTTCGGGATACAAATATATTTCTTCCATGCAGGCCTTTAATTGCTTAATTACAAAACCAGGCGCGCCTAAAGCATTTTCATTAGAGGCCATTTTTATCACAGCCTCTTTTGGCATATTAAATTCTTTGCAAATCTCTTCTTTTGGCCGACCGGGAACATAAGGAGATATTTTAAAAAGGCTTGGCCTGACTAAGGACTTTAATTCTTTTTTTAACATTTTTTTATTTATATTTTAAAAAATTGGGTAATCAGCATGGCATACCCTGCATAGTTCTCCGTGAGAATTATCCATTCTTAAAAAATATGATTTTTCTTCTTTCCATCCAAAAAAAGATTTAGTTTTTATTACAGGGTTGTTATGCGGATTATGACATGTCCCGCAGGTAATTTCTCCATTTTCAAGCGGCAGTGTGCTTGGCACCTTAAAATCAGGAACGACTTCCAGGGGATGGTTCAAACCCAGTGCCCCTCTGTCATGGCATGGTTTACCGCACAATTCAGGAATACTTTTTTTAAATCTTGGTTCTTTTGCCTTCGCGTTATCATCCAGGATATGACATTGACTGCAGTCTTTTGCTTCTAATTCAAACTTATGTGTAGACTGGACATTTTTTAATTTTTCTTCTTCCGCGGGGATATTGGTTTTGTTATGACAATAAAGACAGTTCTCCGGATTATCGGCGAGGTTATGGGGATTACCCTCATTCTTTTTTTGGGCAAGATTTAATAAGACGGCATAAAAAGAAACTATGAATATTAAAGTTATACATATTAATTTTTTAATATTTTTTTTCATTTAAGAAAATACTGTTTTTTAGAATTTAAACTGGTTGATAATTTTGTTAAGATTTTCTACGCTATTTTTGATTTCTTTATTTTTTGGGGAATCATCCAAATAATTTAATTTTTGTAAACATTCTGAAAGTTTGTCAAATCCCGCTTTGATATTATTTAGCCGTGTGTTTAATTCACTCGTAAAAAGGTTTAATTTATCAGCCAGCAGTTCAAGCTCGTCAGTCTCGCGGAATTTTGTTTTAATGGTAAAGTCTCCTTTGGCAATTTCCTCCAAAGTTTTTTCAAAACGGTATAGCGGACCTGCTATTTTATGCGAAAAAACCAGAACAATAATTGTACTAACGGCCCCTGATATAAAAATAGCAAGTAACGTGGCAACTGCCACCGCGGGGAAAATAATCTCCCATGTAGACCTGATTTGTATATGTGACTGGTAAAATGTCCGCGCCAGGGCTTGATTTGTCATGCGGTAAACTGTCCACCCAAGAAACAAACTTCCTATAATAATCAGAGCCAAAAAAATGCTAATAAATTTTAACTGGAATGCTTTTTTAATAAAATAATTGCTGCGTTTTGTTTTTGCTTCCATTTTTAGCCCTCCCCAACAAAAGAAATTATCCCATAATTACAAATTCCTGTCAATTGCAAACAAATATTATAATTTTTTTTAGCTATTTCAATTTCAGGTTAAACAAGATGGCATAAATTACACGCAAAACCCGGCCGCAGTCTCTTGGTTTTTGACGCCTTCTCCCCTTCAAAATGCGGGTCATGGCAGGTTGTACATGTAATTTCTCCGTTCAAATCGAGCGGGAATC
>JBFMCF010000015.1 GCA_040754625.1 bacterium
AGGTAATCTTATCAATATCGGACATACTTAACGAAAATACCGGGAAAGATAACTCCTGTAAAAAATATACCGAAGTAATAATCGAACAATCTCAAAAATTAAGCAACCTGATAGCCAATACGCTGAGTTTTTCAAGGTCTCCCGCATTGTTCAAATCTGAACAACAAATAAACACTCTTATTACAAAAACCGTATCTTCCTTAAAATATACTTTAAGTAAAAAAGAAATCAAGTTGGAAGTTAATTTAGCCGAAGATTTACCTATGATAATAGCTGATGGCTCAAAAGTCGAACAGGTTTTTTCAAATATACTCGTAAACGCCATTGACGCGGTTGAAAATAATGGTAAAATAAAAATCCGGTCTTCTTTTGACGGGAATAATATCGCAATAAAATTTATAGATAACGGCAAGGGGATATCTCCTGAAATCGAAAAAAATATATTTGAACCGTTTTTCACCACAAAAATAGATGGAACCGGAGTCGGGTTAACTTTATCAAAAAAAATAGTTGAAATGCACGGGGGGGTAATTAAAGTCTCGAGCAGTAAAGAAGACGGGACCTGTTTTGAAATAGTTTTGCCAAGAAAGGGTGTTTCTTAAATGTATAACATCTTAATTGTAGACGACGATTCCGCCATACACTTTGTGTATAAGGAACTTTTCGGGAAAATCAAAGAATATAATCTGATTTTAACCAAAAACGGCCTGGAGGCCATGGATAAAATGGCATCCAATAAAATTGACCTTATAATTACCGATATTAAAATGCCGGGGATGCACGGGATCGAACTTATCCAGCAGGTAAGAAAAATTGACCAGAATATGCCTATTATCGTGTGTACCGCTTTTCAATACATGAAGAATGATTACGAACTTGTAAATGCCAATCTTGCCGCGTATGTCACCAAACCATTTAAAAACGACCAATTCAAAGAACTTGTCCGGAATATTTTGAGCAGAAAAATATTATAACTATTCCCTTTTCAATACCGCCATGAATGCCTCCTGCGGTATCTCCACACGGCCAAGCATTTTCATCCGTTTTTTGCCTTTTTTTTGTTTTTCCAGAAGTTTCCTCTTGCGTGTCACGTCTCCCCCGTAAAGATAACCGGTAACATCTTTTCGATATGGTTTTATAGTTTCCCTGGCAATAACGCGGGAAGCTATTGCCGCCTGGATGGCCACCTCGAATTGCTGGCGGGGTATAATTTCCCTGAGCCTGCCCGCTAAATCCCTGCCGCGGTAAAATGCCTCGTCCTTGTGAGCAATAAAGGAAAGCGCCTCCACCTTTTCATGATTGATCAGGATATCCACTTTTACAAGGTCATCCGGACGGTAACCTATTAATTCATAATCAAAAGAACCATATCCCCTTGTCATAGATTTCAATTTATCATAAAAATCAACAATTACCGAAGATAAAGGCAATTCATACCGGAGTATCGCCTGGGTCTTATCGAGGTACTGGACTTCCAGATATTTCCCGCGCCGTTCCTGGCAAAGCGTCATCACCTGCCCCGTATATTCAGCCGGGATCATTATCATGGCCCTGATATAAGGTTCTTCAACAATTTCAATTTCGCTTGGCGGCGGGAATTCCGACGGATTTTCAATGAGCTGTATTTCGCAATTTCTTTTCATGACCTGGTATACTACATTTGGCGTGCTGATTATTAAATTAAGATTATACTCCCTTTCCAGCCGTTCCTGGACTATTTCCATGTGAAGCATTCCCAAAAACCCGCACCTGAAACCTATACCAAGCGCCTGGGAAACTTCCGGTTCATAAACAAAAGATGAATCATTTAAACTTAATTTTTCCAGCGCCTCCCTTAATAAATTGTGTTCATTTGCCTCTACAGAATATAAACCGCAGAAAACCATGGGCTGCATTTTTTTATATCCCGGCAACGGGATGTTAACAGGATTTTGCGCGTCCGTTACCGTGTCCCCGAGTGAAACGTCTTTGACCTGCTTGATCCCTGCGACAATATATCCTACTTCGCCGCAGGACAGTTCTTTTTCTTTTGACATTTCAGGATTAAACACACCGACATCCAGCACTTCAAAAACTTTATTATTAGACATGAATTTTATTTTCATACCGGGGGCCACCCTGCCCTGGAAAAGCCTGACGTAAATAACCACTCCTCTGTATGTATCAAAAAAAGAATCAAAAATAAGCGCTGATAAAGGAGAACCTTCCTCGCCTTTCGGGGCCGGGATTTTATTAATAATGGCCTGCAAAAGTTCCTCGATTCCAACACCCTTCTTGGCGCTGACTTCTATAATATCTTTTTCCTCACACCCTGTAAGGTGAACAACCTGGTTTTTTGTCCTTGGTATATCGGCGTTTGGAAGATCTATCTTATTGATTATCGGAATTATCCGCAGTTTATTTTCTCTTGCGAGATAATAATTGGCGATTGTCTGCGCCTCAACTCCCTGTGCGGCATCCACTACAAGGACGACCCCCTCACAGGCGGCAAGACTGCGGGACACTTCATAGCTGAAATCCACGTGGCCGGGAGTATCAATCAAATTCAAACGATAAACATCCCCTGACTTATCTTTATAAATGAGCCGGCAGGTATGGGCCTTTATTGTAATCCCACGCTCCCGCTCAAGGTCCATTTTATCAAGGACCTGCTCCATCATCTTTCTGCTCTGGATAGTCTCAGTACATTCCAGCAGGCGGTCGGCCAATGTGGATTTACCGTGGTCAATATGCGCGACAATTGAAAAATTACGAATTTTTTTTGACATATTTGTAGATTTAGTAGAACAATCCTATAGAGACTGAGTGAAGCTTTTCTGTTTTTTCGTCCAATCCTTCCTGCAGTTCCTCGGAATATGCATAACCAATATAATCGTTCCTGTCTTTTTGCGTAAACTGCAGCCTGAATCCGCCTGTAATGAATTCCGATTTGTTTAATTTATCAGTAAAATATCCAAGCTGCAGACTCATGCCCTGCTGCGGCAAAACGTCAATTCCGGCATGATAGTCCAGTTCACGCACGTCCTTTTGCGCAAAATGGTCAACATCAAAACCAATATTTATGACAGGGCTGAAGTTCAGCCCCAACCCCATTGTCACTTTTCTGGGATTTGTTGAAATATCGGGCTTTCCCAAATCGTATCCCATAATCCCCAGGGACAGTGATTCATGCAATTTAAAAAGCATGCCTAAATCAAAACTGAAGGCTGATTCTTTTATTGATGTTTCATCTATAACATTTTTATTTGTATTTTTTATATATTTTGCGTTGCCGCCGAAATAAAAATCTTTGCTGTAACCCTGGACCAATGAAATCAGAACAACATAATGGCGGTTCTTACCCTCGGGGACATTAATCCCTTTTGTATAAAATCCCAGCCCGCCGGCCTCGTTTTCCTGCGGGGAAGAATTTGCAAAGCTCATGTGCCCGCTATATGTGCTTTTACCGCCGCTTTCATTATAACCCATATCCAGAAATCCGCCTCTTAATTGAAGAATACCGGCTGGATTCACAAATATGGCGTTGGCGTCATCCGCAACGGCCGTAAAAGCCCCGCCTAACCCTAAAATACGGGAACCTATTGTTTTAGGTAAATTAACATCCTCTTTTACTTCCGAATCTGAAGCGGATAAATTCCCTGAAATTATTATAGGAATAACTAAACTTAAAAAAAACCTTTTCATTATCACTCTTTTTTTAAATATTATTTAATAATATACCTAATTTTGTATTTAATAGCAAGCGGTTTTTGGATATTTCCATCTATTTTTCAAAAACAATTTTAACGATTTCAGACTTTGAAAAAAGCCTTAAGGGAGGCGCCCATGTCCCTGTCCCTGAGGTAGTGTAAATAAAAGATTTTTTCCCGTTTTTGGGGTTAACTTCCGGATAAAACCCGTATGGATGCTTGTAATACAACTTAACAATTAAATCCATTGGAGGGATTTGCCCCGCATGCGTATGCCCGGAAAGATAAAAATCAATTCCAAATTTTGAAATATATTTATAAAAATCCGGCCTGTGGCCCAAAACAACAACTAATTTTTTGTCATCGGCTGTTTTAAAAACATTTTCTATCCCCGAAATAAATTCCCCGGGTATCTTGCCTGTTTTGTCGTCAAGCCCTATCAATTCCAAAAAACCGGAAATAGTGATTTTCTCATTCCTGAGAATTCTCATATTTGACTGCCCCGCGAACCTGAAAAAGGTGTTAACGCCCACATAATACTCATGGTTCCCCAAAATTGCAAAAACACCAAAACGTGAAGATAATTTCCTGAACTTGACGGCAAAATCATCCCGGTGATCTATTCCCCGCTCAATCAGATCGCCTGTAACAACAATAATATCCGGGTTTAACGCGTTGGTTTGCTCGACTATTTTCTCCACCCATTCACGGGATGACAAAAAATCCAGGTGCAGGTCTGAAAGCTGGACGATTGAAAAACTATTTATACCACCGGGGAGCTTTTCCGTTTTTATTTTTATTTCTCTCACTACTGGGCCGCGGTGAACGTTATAAAAAGAATACAAGCTCAATAATCCCGCGGCTACAATAGAAAAAATCGCAGAATAATACAAAAAATTATCTCCCCTGAAAAATATCATAAGAATATCTCTTATAAAAAATATTGCGACAGATATTGACACAATCCCGACCCAGACGTTTCCAAAATATGCCGCCATGTGAAAATTTTGTGCTACAACACTATGGGCAAAAATTCTTGTCAGGTAAAAAGACATTGACGATAAGAAAAAAAATGCGAAGATAGAGTATCTTGCGGCTGTTGCAAGGCATATTCCGTTAACAAGGCGGGTATAGACATAATAATGGCCGCCAAAGTAGACCAAAGAAAATATTGAAAAAAAAGATAAAAAACCAAATTTATGCATCTATTTTTTTTATACGAAAATGTATCAAGAAATAAACCAGAAAAAGATTTATCCAGCTTGCAAGCGAAAAACCTAACGCCAGCCCTAAAACACGGATGTCAGTTGTCTCCACAATACCAAAAAAACCAAAAATAAATTTATTTACGCGGTTTGCCGAACCCAGCAGCATTATAAAGAAAAAACTTGCCGATATATCAACAATGATACTGATAATATTAATAACAAGCGGTGTGACCGTATCCTGCAGGGAATAAAATCCCCTCAGGAAAAGCGGGATAAGGCCCTGGGGAAAAAGGCTTAAGCAAAAACAGGACAAGACAGCAGAAGTTATTGCCGTTTCTTTACCAGAAAATTTCCCGGTGGAAAGAAGCAATCGGACAATCGGCTGGCTGAAAATAAAAAGAATTACGCTTGAAAAAACCATAAAAAATATAATCTTACGGCCCGTTTTAAAAAGATTTTCCCTGAACTTCATGAAATTCTTTCCAGCCGCTGCTTCTGAAAGATGGGGAAACGCGGCCGATGTTAAAGAGATGCTGAAAAGCCCCAGAGGAAGGCTTTGTATATTATTCGCCAGGTTAAAAACGGCAATACTTCCTCCGCTTAAAACAGACCCGAAAATATTTGCAACCAGGACACTAACCTGGGAAAGGTCCATTGAGATAATCCGCGGGACAAAAAGCCTGGTAAATTTTTTTATGCCTTCATTATTAATATCAATTATTTTTTGATAGCGGTAACCAAGATATTTTGTTGCAATGAACTGGACCATCAAATGAGAAAAGGCTCCCATGACCACCCCCCCAGCAAGCCCTTTGATATCCAGAACAGGTGCTAAAAATACCACCCCGAATATTATGCCCAAATTATAAAGCATGGGGGCAAGCGAAATAACGATAAATCTCCTGAAACTTGTAAGCATGCTCCCGAACACACTGCTGATACTGAAAAAAAACGGTGAAAAAAGCATAATACGCGTCATCATTACCGTTTCAGCGTATTTTTCTCCTGAAAAACCCGGCACGATTAAACGCAAAATAAAAGGCGCAAAGATTATAAGTATCAGGCATCCCGCGCCCATAAAAATAAATACAACATTTAATATTGTATTGGCGAATTCCAGGCTTTCTTGGCTGAATTTCTGCCTTTCCCCGTTTTGAATATAACCGGTAAAAACCGGAATAAAGGCAATAGACAGTGTCCCAAGAATAAAAAGATTATAAAAAAAATCGGGTATTTGAAATGAGGCATAGTAAATATCCAGCGTTTCACCTGCCCCAAATTGATTGGCTAAAAGACGGTCGCGGACCAACCCCAGAAACCGGCTTAAAAGAGCGGAAAAAGCAAAAATTATACCGCCTGTCCCGATTGAGTTAGTTTCCCGGTTTAATAATCCGTTAAGCATAAATATTTATTATATCATTAAATATATATTTTTGCTTAAAAATACTTTATTTTTTGGAAATGTTTTATATTTTACCTTTGGTAAACCCGTATTTTCCGACTTTTTTCCCCAATGTCCAATATTCCTGGCTTGGCGGGCAATAAGTTAGAGGGTCTATCTTTTCGATCTGCCATCTGCCTTCATTATCTAAAACTTCTTCATTGACATGGACCGACAAAATCTCGGCTAAAAACGCGTCATGTGTCAAAAAATGCAGTACTTCTTTTGTCCGGCACTCAATATTCACCGGGCATTCATTAATTATGGGCGCCTTGACAATGCCGCCCGGTTCAAACGTAAAATTTGCCTCTTTAAATTTATCTGTGTTTTTACCGCTTACTGTGCCGCAAAAATCCACCTTTGCAAGATCCCTGGCGCTTGGAATATTAATCACAAAATCCCCGTTTTCTTTCAAAAGCTTATAGCTGTATCTTGAAGTCCTTACTGAAATATTCACCATCGGCGGTTCAGACGCGATTATACCAATCCATGCCAGTGTGATTATATTCGGTTTACCGTCTCTTCCCTGGGTTGTAATTAATCCTATGGGGCACGGCATGAGAAAGGTTGAAGGATTTAATTTTTTTTTGCCCATTATTTTTCTCCTTTTTGTAACATCCCATTAATAAAATCCGGCAGCGCAAAAGACGCTTTATGTATATTACTATTATAATATTTTATTGCGAAATTGTCAGATTTATTTTCAATTATATTTTTTTCAGGGTCGTATTTTTTTGAACAAAAAATAAAACTCATCATCCCAAAAGGACTGCTTGGGAGACAGGAAAGATATAATTTACTTATCGGGAAAATATCCGCAAGGCCTTTGTATGTTTTTTTCACAAGATTGAAGTTTGTCACCGGGGATTGCGAGGGAGTTACCATGATGCCCTCATCAGTTAAATGGTCAAACAAATCTTCAAAAAAATCTTTTCCTGTTAAATGCTGGATTGTGCAGATAGGGTCATAAGCATCAACCAGGATAATATCAAATTTTTCTTTAACCTCATTGATATATTTAGAACCATCGTTAAAAACAATTTTTACCCGTTTGTCGCTTAATCCCGCGCTAAGCGCGGGAAAATATTTTTTGCTTGTTTCAACCACCATTTTGTCAATCTCAACAACTGTAATCTGCTTAACATCTTTGTGCTTAATTACTTCCCTTACGACACCGCCGTCTCCGCCCCCTACTACCAGCACATTTCCGGGATTAGGATGTACGAATAACGGGACATGAGAAATCATCTCGTGGTAAATATATTCGTCCTTTTCCGTAAGGACAATTACGCCGCCCAAAATCAATACTTTGCCAAATTCATAAGTATCAAATACTTCTATTTTCTGAAAATGGCTTTTGCCGCTGAAACATATTTCTTTGACTTTTATTTCAAGCCTTATTTTATCAAACCTGCCGTCCGTTATCCACAAATTGCATGAATCAGATTGAAATGTTTCCTCTTTCATATTCAATCTCCTTCGCTATATTGTTATTATTCTTGTCGGTTCAATACAATTGAAATTAGTCGCGCTGGCGTTTGTGTATGAGCCCATATTCGGGAATATCAGCATATCGCCGATATCCAATTCCGGAAGCAATATATTCTTATAGACGATATCAAAAGAATCGCAGGTGGGTCCGGCAACCACACACGGTTTAAGTTCACCGCATTTTTCATACAGGATTTTATAATCACAGGCGTCATACACCTTGCCGGAAAAGGTCGAATAGAGCCCGTCGTCAATATAATACCAGTAAATACCCTTTCTTTTCGATTTTCCAACCACGCTCGCGACAAGCGTAAGGCTTGTCGCGGAAATAAACCTGCCCGGTTCCGCGATAAGCCGGCAATCTCTAAAATTTTTTTCCAGGTAATTATTTATAATGGAACATGAATAATCAATAGGTATGACATTTTTTGTATAACTGACAGGAAAACCGCCGCCGATATCCAGGGTATCAAAATATATTTCTTCGAGTGCGGCCAATTTGAATAAATCTTTGCAATATTCCAATGCTTCAATATATTTATAGGCATTTATATTCTGCGATCCGACATGAAAACTGATGCCTTTTACCGCAATACCTTCATTATGGGCTTTTTTAATCAAGTCCAGCGCATCTTTCGGTTCAGCGCCGAATTTCAGGGATAAATCAACAGGGCAGTCGGGGTTTGAAATTGAAATCCTGATCAAAACATCTAAATCTTTCCTGAAGTCCCTGAGCTTCGGAATTTCATATTCGTTGTCGATAATAAACAATTTAATTCCAAAATCAAGCGCGTATTTAATATCTTCTTTTTTTTTAATCGGGTGCGTGTAAATACATTTTGACGCGGGAATGTTGAGCCCCTCAAGAATTTTTATCTCACCAATGGAGGCCAAATCAAAAAAACCATCAATCTCTTTAATGGCCGTTAAAACCTCGATATTCGGGTTCGATTTAACGGCATAGTATAAATCTACTGACGGCAGGTGCTTTTTCAGGATATTATAATTCTCTTTGACCTGGCCCTTCGAGAGAAGTAAAAGGGGCGAGCCGAATTTGTCAATATAGGTTTTTGCTTTTTTAAAGGAAATCATTTATTTTTCAACTCAACAATATCAAGCCGGGAATATAAATTACAATCTACTTTTTCGGAAAATTCGTGCTTTTTGTCCGTCAGTACAGGCGCACGCTGTTTTCTGATAGCACTTATAAACGGGAATTCCGACTGCATTGATTCATGCATTAATCCTGAATACGCGTTGAGTTTCCCGATTTTACGTTCTTTTAAAATACGCGATATCCTGTCTTGTTTCAATTTCGACGTGTCTATGGCGTCGGAACAAACCCCTATTGACCATAGTGTAGCATACATCTGAATATATAAATAAAAAATATTCACATTTACAAACATGCTTTCCAGTGTCTTTATTATAGAATTAAAAATATTCGGTCTTGAGACGGGGGATTCAGTATGCATTGTCAAAATGCCGTTTTTATCTTTAAACGCTTTTTTGACATATTGAAAAAATTCTTTAGTATAAAGCATTATTGACGGCCCGAAAGGGTCCGTCATATCCATAATTACCACGTCAAATTTGTCTTTTGTGTTTTCCAGGTAGCCCCTTCCGTCACCTACAATAACTTTTACTCGTTTATCCCTGAAGCAGTTGTTATTGACATGCGCCAGGTATTTTTTTGAAAATTCTATGACCTCGCCGTCAAGTTCAACCATCACGGCATTTTTAACGGTATTATGCTTTAAGACTTCCCTTAAAATACCGCCGTCGCCGGCACCAATAATTAAAATATTTTCCGGAAATGGGTGTGAACACAGGGCTGGATGAACCATAGGTTCATGATATAAAAACTCATTTTTCTCGCCTACCTGAGTAACATTATCAAGCAGTAAAACATTTCCAAACTCAGGTGTTTCCAAAAGCTCTATTTTTTGAAACTTTGTATTTTTTGAGATTAATGTTTTTTTTACCCTGTAAAAATAACCAAAATTGGGATTAAGCTTTTCTACTATATATCTTTCTCTTTTGTTAGACATCTTCTCATTTACAAGTTTCCCTATACTTCAAGAGGAACTTCAAGTTCCGAGAGATCATCAACCACAATCTCGGGTTTATGACGCAATATCCTGACCCCTTCAATTTGCCCGCGTTTCATTTCCATAGTTGTAGAATGGTTCGATTTCAGTTTTTCTTTCAGAAATTCAAATGCCTTCCATGGGTCAACAGTTTCCCCGCAGGTAAATAAATCTACGGCCGCGTAACCATACTCCGGCCATGTATGAATTGCCAGATGTGATTCAGCAATAACTACAACCCCACTGACTCCATGCGGATTGAAAAGATGAAAAACATTGTCAACAATAGTAGCTCCACTTCGAATAGCGGCCTCATCCATAAATCTTTTGATTGATTCCAGATTATTCAAGATTTTACGGTCACACCCAAAGTATTCTACCAGAATATGACGTCCTAATGCTTTCAATTTTCCATCCTCCTTATTAGCCGGATTATCCATACGGAATCACCAGCCGTTTAGCATCGCAATTTAAAACATGGGCGGCGATGAAACCCATAAAACAACTGCTATCCTGCGGCCGACATTTTGCAGGTAATGAACTGTATTAGCCGTGAAATAAAAACAATCTTCCTCTTTTGCGTAAAAAAACTTTGTCCCAAGCCTGACCGCGATCTTCCCTTCCACTACATACCCGAATTCCTCGCCTTCATGCGAATCCTCGCGCGGTGTTTTCTCTCCCTGCGACAAGATAACAAGCGCCGGTTCCATTTCCCTGTTCTGGGCCGCGGGAACCAGAAGTTCAAACCTCTTTACCCCCCGCTTTTCAACTTTTACCCTGTCCTCTTTCCCGAACACAACCTTTTCCTGCACCGTCTCCCTGAAAAAATCAGCCGGCGACTCATCAAGCGCCGCTAAAAGCTGGACCAGGCTGTCAACCGACAAAGAAGTCAGGTCATGTTCTACCTGGGAAATAAAACCTTTTGTCAGGTTCGCCCGGACCGCCAGTTCTTCCTGTGTCAAACCGCTTGCCTGCCGCAATTCTTTAATTCTTTTCCCAATTTTCACCCAGCTCTTCGCCTCCTGCTATATTCGCCAAGCAACATCTCATTGTTTACCTCAACCCTTCTTGTTTTTTTTCATTTTATTATCACAAAGGGCTGGGTTCATCAAATTCCCAAAGACTGTTATACAAAACAAAAAGTTTAGTAAACTAAACTTCAAAATAATTATATAATATTTATTTTGTTTGTCAAGTATTTTTTCGGTTTTTTTTGATTTTTTTTTAGGTTTTTTTTATGGATAAAATTTATTTGACCATACTCCCGTTTTCGACAATTTTTTCCGGGCTTATTATAACGGGGCCGTTTGCAGATGAGGCGGCGAGAAGCATCCCTTCCGAGAGAATGCCGCGCAAAGGTTTCGGTTCAAGGTTTTCAACAACTACAACTTTCTTTCCTGTTAATTCTTCCGGTTTATAGGATAATTTTATTCCCGCGACAAGCTGTATAGTTTTGTCGCCGAGGTTTACTTTTAAAACAAGCAATTTATCCGCGTCCGGGTGCGGAACAGCTTCCAGTATTTCTCCGGTTTTTAATTTTATTTTCGCGAAATGATTAATATCAATTGTTTCCATAACTTCCTTTCTTTTTTACTGTTCTACACAATAAATTATTTTTTATGGTTCTGTTGAAATCCTTTAATATATAGCCCGAAGAAGACGAAAAGCTCCTCCAGAGAGAAATCTTTGGAAAAAGGAGGAGCTTTCGTGAAACAACTTACAAGCTATGAACAGTTTATCCTGGT
>JBFMCF010000016.1 GCA_040754625.1 bacterium
TCCACTGCCCCATACATCCAGTTCGACTCGTTGCCGGCCGCGTCAATCGCACGGATACCGAGTGTGTATTTGCCGCTCCCGCATAAAAATCCGTTTTCATCTCTTCCAGTCCAGTTTATGTTGTTAATTTTCTTTTCCTCCTTGTTAATAATTCCCTCTAACTGGTTTTAGTATACTACTTTCCCATATACAGTCAAGGGAAATAGGTCAGGGATGGGGTTTATACTTTTGAAAGGCCGGGATTGTAATTATCTAAAACTCTCTTGAGGCCCGGAAGTTTCTGTTCGGGTTTTTCTTTGTCAGAAAATACCATTTCAACAGGCAGGTAAATATAAAAGGTGGTGCCTTCATTTATCTTGCTTTTAACATCAATCATGCCCTGGTGGTCGTTAATGATTTGATATGAAATGGAAAGCCCGAGGCCCGTGCCGTCATCCTTTGTCGTAAAAAACGGCGTAAATAAGCTTCCGATATTTTCTTCGCTTATTCCTTCTCCCGTATCAGCAATATCAATCCTGATATAATCTCTCCCTCTCATGTTGATTTTCTGGGTCGTCACACTCAATACCCCGCCTCTTTTCATGGCCTCAACCCCGTTCATAAAAAAATTGAGAAATACCTGTCTCATTCTCTCCGGGTCAAACATGATTTTGGGAATGGAATTATCCAGGTTTTTTTCGAACTTGACAGCCTTGCGTTTGGATTCCATCTGCACAAAAACTATTATTTTATCTATAAACTCATTTATGTTGCCAGGCACTAAATCTGTCCTTTTTGTCTTCGCAAAACCCAGAATTTCATCAACCAGGCGGGAAATCCTGTCCGCTTCCGAAGACGCCAGTTTCATAAAATTTGTCCTGAATTCCTCATTGTCGTAACGTTCGGGGAAAAGCTGGAAAAAGGTCTTTATAGTCCCAAGGGGATTTCGTATCTCGTGCGCTACGCCCGACACAAGAAGCCCGAGGGACGCGAGTTTATCCATATGCCGCACCATCTGGAATCTCTGCCTGTCCATCTCAATAAATTGGGCATTTTGGATCGCCACCGCGGCCTGGACGCTCAATGTGTTAAGAAGCTCAAGGTCTTCGTTGGAATAGGCGTCTTTATTTCCTTTCATGTCCATGCTGATTACTCCAACCAGTTTATCATGCAAAAAAAGAGGGATGGATATTTCTGCGAAAATCTCCTTCATCTTCTCCGCGATGAACCAGTAATTCAATCTTTGCCACTCTTTTTCCGAAATCCCAGAATTTTTCCTCAGGCTATTATCTTTTACCTCGCCATCCTTTCTGGATGATTCGTGAATCGCCCCTGCATTTACCCCATCAGAAATAGAATCCGACTTATCGGATTCGGCATTTCTGACGGTATCATTGGGCGTCATAAATGTCGCCCCTACATTGCTGGTGTCTGGTGTCTGGTATCTGGCGACTTCTTTTTCCTGTTCTTGACCCTCGACCCTTGACCCTTGACCCTCCTTATATTTCTTTATCACATCCTGATACAGCGGCTCTTCCAGCATCCGCTCTATTTCTTCTTTTATCACAATTTTATTTGTTTCTTTCAGCGCGTTTATGAAATTACCCGCCGGTTTAGCATAAAAAGATTTAGCCAATGCGGGATCCATTCCCTGAGAATAAAGCATTTTATAAAGGTTCCTTTTCTGGTCTAAAGCGATTATGGAAACTTTGCTGACATCGAACGCTATTGTCAATTGTTCGGCAATTATCTCAAGCAGGCTTTGCAAATCCAGCACATTCACCACGGCATTGCTCAATTCATTAACAATCTTTTTAAAATCATATTTCTCCTTGAAAAAAATGCCCCTGAATTTCTCCTGCAGTCTGGCAATAATCCTCGGATAAAATAAAGTCGCAATCAAGGTCATAAAAAACGCCGTTATAATTACAAACCAGTTTAATTCCACTAATTTTTCCGTTATTTGCCCAAAAAGATATTTTTCCCAGGAAATTAAAATAGGAACCGCGGCTGCCGCGCTTAGTATGGCCAAACTGCCGTAGGTTACGGCCTTGCTGATTACGGCGTGGATGTCCATGAGGTTGTAACGAAGAATAGCATAAGTTATTATAATAGGATATAAAAAACCGGCTAAATTACCATAAGGATAGATATCAACACCAAAAACCGGGATAAAAGACATTCCTCCACCAGAAAAACTGACCAGCATTCCCCAAATAAAATAATTTATCTGTGTTTTAGTTATACCAGTGCTTTTCCTTAATGCAATAAATAAAATTATATGACTTATTATAATTACTGTAAACCAAAAGGCTGTAAAAACTGAATAAAAAATGGTGGGGGGGTGCCCATCATAGTAAAAAGAATTAAAAACAAAAGCAACATTTTTAATAAATAAATCTGTAAAATTTATGAATAAAAAGAAAAAACCAATTGAATAGACAAAGTATATTGGCCAGTGTTCTTTTTTGTTTAAAAAAGTATAGACAAAATGCATAAATAATATAGGGATAAAAATTACACCAATATGCACTAACCGCCAATAAAATAATGCAACCTTTGGATCTTTTGTTATAGATATCTTTAAAGCTCCAAATCCCCAAATTGCAACTGAAATTGTAAAAAGTATCCATAGTTTATTGGCTAAATTTTCACGATTTTTTATAAAAACAAGAATCGCCATTGAACTGCTAGTAATTCCAATCAATAAGCCACTTAAACCAAAAAGATTCATAAAATAGTCAGCTCCAATTTTAATTAAAAATGTTTAGATAATACGCGTAGCGATGGTTTCTTTCTTGGTATAATAAATTCACATTGGACACAAAATTTAAATAAACGTCTCAAAAAAACATCATTTATTTTAGGCCATTTAAAATCTGTTTTGCCTAAAATTGTTTTAGTATTTTTTGAATCAAAATGTAATCCATAATTTAAGTATGGAATATATGGCCATATAATTCTCATCTGAAAAGGGCTTAGTTTTTCAAAACAAAAATTTATTTTAGATATAATCAAAGGTTTTTTAAATTTAAAATATTTACTAGAAATATCTAGGAATTTATTTAACACAAGTGTATCAGAATTAATAATATGATAAGTTAACTTATTATTGTTATCATTTTTATTTAAAGATATCCGCATTATTGCTTTTGCAACATAATCCACAGGCACTAAATAATAAATTGAATTCTTGTCAGCAGGAATTTCATTGAATAGTTCACTAAAAAATATTTGCAATGCTTGATAGAACATCTGAAAATTATTTGTATAACCAGTAACAGAATCACCCACAAGAATTCCTGGCCTATAAATAGTAATAGGTAATCCCTTTTTTTTATATTTTACAACTAATTTTTCTGCTTCAAACTTACTCTGTTCATAAGTATTATTAAATTTTTGTCCTAAATCCAGATTGTCTTCATAAAATACACCTTTACTATCCCCAGCAACAGCTATTGTACTTATATAGTGTACTTCTTTTAGATTATATTTCTTACATACCAAAGCAAATTTTAAAATGTTATCAGTCCCTTTAACATTGACTTTTCTTATAATCTTCAATGGGATATTAAATTTACATAAAGCTGCTGAATGATAAATTAAAGTAATCTTTTTTGTTAAATTATTAAACATTTTTTTTGATAATCCTAAATTTTCTTGTGTAATATCACCACGGATAATCTCAACTAATTTAGAAAATCTTTGTCTCTCTTTTGAAGATAAATGTTTTCCCAATTCCTGATAAACTCTTCTATCTGCTTCTTCTTGTGTTTCACCCCTACTTAAAACAATTATATTCCCCACATTATGTTTTATTAGTTCTTTTAGAATATAACTACCAAGTAAGCCTGTACTACCTGTAAGTAAAACTGTTTCCCTCATGGTTACTCCTTATTGTTAAATTTTCCGTATAATCATGATAATTTAATGCAGAAAGAATACTAACCACTGATGTAACATTACGATTCCATAATGACCTGAGAACAAAAAATGTCCTGTCTTTTTTAAACTCTAAAATACTTTTTATTGAAAAAATAATTCTTCCCTTTGTAAAACGACCTAAAAAACTATCATTATCTCGAACAAATACACCTCTATTCCAAATATTGTGCAATCTTTTATGAATATGATTATAGGAATAAATATTTTGAATTATTTCCTTATGCCCCTCATTTAATTGTTTTTCTGAGATCAAATGAGGTTTACAACAAATATTTTCTGCATTATATTTGCTCCAATCTTTGTGTAATATTCGCCCTTCCTTTTCTAATCTCTGTGATAACACCGTTCCCGGTAATGGAGTAATTATATTAACCATGGAAAACGCGATATTAGTATCATCGATAAATTTAGATGTCTCTTCAAAGATATTTTCATCATCCGCATCGCCGCCTAAAACAAATGAACCAAATACAGCAATTTTATTAGAATGGATTTTATTAATTGTTTCCTTATATTCTTCGACCTTATTTACATGGCTTTTATTCATTCTATCAAGAGATTTCTGAGAAACAGATTCAAATCCTATAAAAACCACACGGCAACCTGCCGCATACATCAATTTCAGTATTTTATCATCTTTTAATTTATTTATTGGAGCCTGACACCAAAACCTGATTTTCAAAGGTATTAAACTTTTCATAAATTCTTCAGCATAACTTGGCATAGCCAATAAATTGTCATCTGTAAAAAATATTATTTTTCTGGAATCAATTTTTTGTAAAGTTTTAACTTCTTCAATAACATTTTCTATAGACTTATGCCTATACTTTCTTCCATTAAACACCTTTACTGAACAAAACTCACAATCATACGGACAACCACGACCTGTTTGAATAGTAAAATCAAGATATTGATTAATTTTTAACAAATCCCATCTGGGTATTGGAGCGTTAGTTAAATCAGGAAAATCCGATGTGCGATAAAACTTTTGCAGATTTTTTTTTTGAGCGTCCCTTATAACTTGTTCCCATATCCCTTCCGCTTCACCAATTACCACAGAATCACAATGTTGAATCGCCTCATCAGGAAGCATAGAAACATGAATACCACCCATA
The DNA here is from genome assembly GCA_040754625.1 of bacterium. Lineage (NCBI taxonomy): Bacteria > bacterium. The sequence goes on from JBFMCF010000016.1 coordinate 5,040, forward strand.
ACTACTGGCACACCTATCTTTTTGAATTGATCTGCAATTTCATATGAACGTGAAATAGAACAAGTCATTCCTGTAATTCCCACTAAATCTACTTTTTCATCAAAATCAATAGGTTCAACATTTTCATCGGTTAAAACAACTTCCACATCAGAAGGGGTTAATGCCGCTAAAGTAGGTAAAGCTAATGGAACACTACCAGCTTTTTTACCTGTAAGTTTGCAAAGTGTTTTCAAATCCCAAAAACTCTCCCCCCATTCAGGTTTTCTTGCCGGTGCGATCAATTTTATTTTCATGGTTTTTCACCTATTTAATTTTGAGTTTTGTATAAATCATTGATTATCTTTGATATAGTTAC
>JBFMCF010000017.1 GCA_040754625.1 bacterium
AATTAAGCCCCAGAATCAAATTCAACCTATAACCTATCTACTCCAGACTATGGTTTATTTTACCTATAATCCAGAGTTTTCACCTAACACTTTTGACTTTTAATTTATCGTATCATCTCCTTAAAATATTATTCTTAAACCATATTCTAACATCCTGTGATTTAATGTCAATATTTTACTTGTTTTTAAAATATTAGTAGTAAAATACCTAAGAATGTATTATAATACTTTGTATTTTAATTTGTAAAAAAGAAAGGATAAAAAAATGGGAAAGAAAAGGTTTGGAATTTTGTCGTTTTTAGTGATTTTTATTTTTTGTGCGCTGGCCTGCGAGAAATTTCAGGGAAAGAACACAGGATCTCAAGAGGCCGATGCAAGCTTGATTATTGCGAAAATAGGCAATACTAAAATTACTGTAAAAGAATTTGAACGTAAATATAGTTCAATACCACCGCAATACAAAATGTTCTTTTCAGGTGAGGACGGAAAAAGAAAATTTCTTGAAGAAATTATTAAAGAAAAAATTTTAGCAGAAAAGGCGAGGAACATGGGTATTGACAAAAAAGAGGATATCAGGGAGATTATTGAGGACATTAAAGATAATATTTTGGCGAAAGAAATGTACGCTGCTAAAAATGAAGAGCTGGTCAAATCAACTTCTGTAACTGATGAAGAAGTTGCGAAAGAAATCAGCACAAGCGAAACAATAGGACGCGCAAGCCATATCCTTCTAAAAGATGAAACCAAGGCAAAAGACATTTTAAAAAGAGTAAAAAAGGGAGAAGATTTTGGAAAATTGGCATCTGAGTTTTCAGAGGACCCCTCAGCAAAAAGAAATAATGGGGACCTTGGGACTTTTTCTAAAGGAGACATGGTCCCTGAATTTGATAACGCTATATTTGCATTAAAAATAGGAGAAATCACGTCAGATCCTGTAAAGACTTCTTTTGGATATCACATTATTAAAAGAACAGAACCGGAAAAAGAAGAAATTAGAAGCAGATTGATTACAAAAAAACAAGGGACCTGTTTTAATGACTGGCTGGAAGAAACAAAAAAAGAAATATCTGTACAGGTCAACGAAGAGGTTTTAAAGAAAATAAAATTCGAAGAAGGAATGCAGAGTAAGGGGGCTCATCCCGGTATGCCTCAAGGCCACGGCGGTGGAGCGCCGGCAGGCCATGGCGGGATGTAATTTCCTGTTTGAATAAGTAAAAAAGGGTGAAAATATTTTATTTTCACCCTTTTTTTTTGAAGTTTTTATGACCAAATTTACCGGCCATGGCTGAAAACCTTCCATTTTTTTGATTCCAGAAATATATATCTTAAAAATTCTTTATTAAAACAATTATTTTACCGATTGTAAGCACTGGTTGACTATAGCAATAAATAGGCATATATTCTAAATAAGCATGCCGCTTATTTTAGAGACTCTTATAAACCGGATAATTAAAATGCCTGTGAAAAAATCAAAAACTTATAATAAAAATTTTACCGGCCGCAGGAAGTTAGAGGAATATAACAAATTATTGACAGATGTCCTGCTGGATTTGAATAAATCCGAATATCAATTAGATATTATAAGAAATATCTTAAAAATAATTAAGCAATATACGGGGGTTGAAGCTGTCGGGATACGGTTAAAGGAAGGTGAAGACTTTCCTTATTTTTACCACAGCGGATTTTCTGACTCTTTTATAGAAAAAGAGATGTCGCTCTGCGCGAAAAACCAGAAAGGCGAACCTATACGCGATTCAAAAGGCGGGCCTTATCTTGAATGTATGTGTGGAGATGTTTTGTGCGGACGGACGGACCCGTCTAAATCTTTTTTTACAAAGGGCGGTAGTTTCTGGTCAAACTGCACCACGGATATTCTTGTTTCACCAAATGAAAAAGACCGCTGGGTGTGCGCACGGGAGCGTTGTAACAGCGAGGGCTATGAATCGGTTGCGCTGGTCCCGCTTCGTTCATCTGATGAGATTATCGGTCTTTTGCAGATTAATGACCGCCGCAGGGATTGTTTTACATTTGATTTTATCAATTTTCTGGAGGGCCTGGGTTCAAGCATAGGTATAGCCCTCAAGAGGAAAAAAATTGAGGATGAAATAAAAGAATCAAAAAATTTTACTGATATTGTTTTTGAAAGCATAATGGACCTGGTTTCTGTGATAGATGCAAAAACTTTTGAAATATTGAAAACCAACAGAGCGTTAATAGATAGTTTAAAAATTGAAGATAAAAATATTATTGGAAGAAAATGTTACGAGGTGACCCACCAAAATGACAAACCTTGCGGTCCGCCGGAGCATATATGCCCAATGTATGAAACATTGAAAACTGGAACAGCCTCTACAGTTGAACACATACATTATGATAAAGGAGGGAATAAAATATATTTTGAAGTTTCCACTTCTCCTATAAAGAACGAAAAGGGCGAGATTGTCCAGGTTGTTCATGTTGCCAGAAATATCACTGAACGTAAAAAGGTAAAAGAGATGCTGCAGGTAAGCGAAAACAGGTTTCGCGGGACATTTGAACAGGCGGCTGTCGGGATAGCTCATGTAGCACTTGACGGGAAGTGGATTTTAGTTAACCAGAGGTTTTGCGACATTATAGGTTATTCACGGGAGGAGATAGCCAATAAAAAATTCCAGGATATAACATACCCTGATGATCTTGACCGGGACGTTGGATATGTCAAGGAAATGCTGGAAAATAAAAGAAAAACTTTCTCCATGGAAAAACGTTATATCCGTAAAGATGGTTTATTTGTCTGGGTCAATTTAACGGTATCGCTTATGCGTAAACCTTCCGGCGAGCCGGATTATTTCATTTCTGTTGTTGAGGATATCAGTGAGAGGAAAAAAGGTGAGCAATGGATAAAACAGAGTTATGAAAAATTGAGAAAAGCTTTGGAACAAACATCCCATGCCTTATCAATAACAGTGGAACAGAAGGACCCATATACAGCCGGCCATCAGCACAGGGTTTCCAAGTTGGCCTGTGCTATAGCCAGGGAGCTGGGTTTTGACGATGAGCGTGTTACGGAAATTCGAATAGCGGGGGATTTGCATGACCTTGGGAAGATAAGTATTCCTTCGGAAATTCTTACAAAACCAGGAAAGTTAAGCGAGATTGAAATGGACCTGGTAAAAAACCATTCTCAGACAGGGTATGAAATATTGAAGGAAATAGATTTCCCATGGCCTATTGCGGAGATCACATTGCAGCATCATGAAAGGATAAACGGATCCGGTTACCCGAACGGGCTTAAGGGTGAAGCTATTAAAATAGAGGCAAAAATAATCGGTGTTGCGGATGTGGTCGAGGCTATGTCTTCTCACCGGCCATACCGCCCGGCCCTCGGCATAAATAACGCGCTTGAGGAAATATTGCAGAAAAGAGATATACTTTATGATTCCAGGGTGGTAGATGCCTGTTTAAAACTTTTTATTGAGAAAGGTTTTAAATTTGAATAGATAGAAAAACTCCCGTTTTCTCCAAAACTCAATATTGAAATTTTGAAAATAGAAAAGAGACCGCAATTGAGAATCTTTTTTGCCTAATTTCTATTGTCGATTCTCAATTTCTCCGATTTTCTGCTTGCAGAAAATCTGGTGCCGAAGGGGGGAGTTGAACCCCCACAGAATTGCTCCTACATGACCCTGAATCATGCGTGTCTGCCAGTTCCACCACTTCGGCTGAAATAACTTATAAGTGATAGATTTTTTCTATTTTTTCTGCCGTTCCCTGCCGTTTTTGATTTTTTCTCCAACAAATTTTTCTAATTCTTTTATATGGCACCCGCCGCATTCAGAAGTAGGCGCTCCTTTATATTTTCTTTTATTTTCGGTATGACAACCCCGGCACATGTTGTGGTATGCGACTTTTAGACGCGGAGGCAGGTTTTTTTCTTCAAGTTGAGATTCATCTTCCACGCTATGGCAAGAGGGGCAGTTGGCGGGTTTTTGTTCCGGTGTTTTTAATTCATGATGGCATCTCTCGCAGGGGAAACCGAGCCCGTTTTGTTTGTCAAGATGTTTTGTATGGTTAAAATAGACTACCGGAACGCGGTCCTGGATTGGGTCAATTATCATAAAATAGGAAAATCCTGCTGATGGTATAAAAATAAAAACTGTAATTAAAATCAAAAATAACTTTACATTTTTATTCATAAAACCCCTCCATCAAATATTTTAAAAGGTTAACTATTATACCATATTATTTTAAATAGGAAAGAAAAATATTATTTATGATATAATATATTATTTTATGGATAAAAATAAATTAAATATATTGGAAATAAATTTTTCCCGTGCATGGGGCGGGCTTGAAATGCAAATGCCTATAATTGCCGGGGGGTTAAAGGAATTAGGGCATAATGTTATTGTTGCATGCCCCGGGATGTCCCCCGCCGAAAAAGCAGCCAGTCAATTAGGATTGCGTGTAATTAACCTGGAAAATAAGATAAAATATTTTGACCTGCCTGTTATTTTGAAATTAAAAAACATCATCAGAGACAATAAAATAGATGTTGTTCACAGCCATATGGCGAAGGATTTGCCGGTAATTATACCGGCCGGAAAAATGGCAGGCTGTAAAAAAATATATTTCACGAGGCATATTGAATCTCATTACAGGAAAAAAAGCGTTTTCCATTTTATCCTATATCGTTCATTAACGGGAGCAATCGCGATTACAAATGCGGTAAAAGAAAGTTTAATAGAAACAACGCATATAATACCTGAAAAAATTGACGTAATATATTGCGGTATAAATGTAGAAAAATTCAGGCAGAGAGCCCTCCAGGGAAATATCTTAAGGAAAGAATATAATGTTCCGGAAGACTTTTATATGATCGGGGTGGTCGGCCGTTTGCAGGATGGAAAAGGGCATGAGTATATGCTGCGCGCCATGCCGGAAGTTATAAAAAAAATTCCCAAAATTAAAATATTTATTGTTGGTGAAGAAACAAAAGGAGAGGAAAACGGATATAAGAATTATCTGGAGAGTGTTGTTAAAGAATTGAATATCCCGGATAGTGTAATATTCACGGGCTTCAGGCCTGATCTCCCCGTTGTGATGAATTCACTGGATATTTTAGTCATGCCGTCTAAAAGAGAAGCGTTTGGACTTGTGGCTGTTGAAGCAATGGCCTTGAACAAGGTTGTAATTGCCACGAAAAGCCTGGGGACCCAGGAAATTATTGATGACGGGAAAGACGGTTTTTTGGCCCCATATGGAAAAAGTGAAATTTTATCGGAAAAAATAATAAATATTTTGAATGACCCGGTAAAGGCAGAAAAAATGGGTGAAATGGCGCAAAAAAAAGTCGAGGAAAAATTTGAATTCAATAAAAATATTAAAAAATTGGAACAATTATTTTTAAGCACCCCTTAATCCGTCCTTAATTTTGGAGAGGGAGGGGACGTTGCAAATCTTTTTTTGAAAAAAAGTGCTGGTTATATGGAAAAAGCAGTTCAGGAAATTATTATTTTGGCCGTTGAGCTCTGGAAAGAGGCGTTGTATATAATGCCATTTTTTCTATTCGGTGTGGCAATCGATTCAGTTATAAGAACTTTTAAATTACATGTAAAATTAAGGCAGGCAATTGATAAAATGGGTTATTTTTCTGTCCCGGGTGCGGTAATTATCGGGATAGTCAGTCCGCTTTGCGCGTGCGGGATCCTTCCTGTGGCAATTTCTCTTATAATCAACGGTGTCCCTTTTGCCCCGGTTATGGCACTGCTCGTTTCTTCCCCGTTAATGAGCCCGAGCGGCTATACCCTGACGGCGTGGGAATTGGGAAAAGACTGGGCTAACGCGAAACTTATAGCAAGCATTTTTATGGGGCTCTTCGCGGGATATGTTACTTTGTTATTTCAGGATAAATACTTCACTTTTAAACAATTGTTTAAAGGAGAACCGCCTTTGCATGATGTTCATGACCATGACTGCGACCCGAAAATAAAATGTACCTGCCAGGATAAATTAAGCAACCGCCTGGCCAAAGAAGGGAAAAATAAATTTATTATTTTTGGGGCAAAATTCTGGGAAGGATTCATAACTATAGGTAAATATACTTTGATAGGCTTGCTCGTCGAAATAGCCGGTTTACGGTATTTGCCCTCAGAGATGATAGAAAAAGTCATTTATTCCCAAAGTATGTGGATTGTCCCGGTTGTGGTTTTTGTCAGCGTGCCGCTTTATGTTAACCAGGTTACCGCCGCGGCCGTGCTTTACGGTTTTATTGATAAGGGAATGCAGATTCCATGGGGTGCCGGAATGGCTTTTTTGATAGGAGGGCCTGTTTCCGCGCTTCCGGTCATAGCTGTATTGTGGTCGATGTTCAGGAAACGCGTTTTGTTTTTGTATCTCGGAATTTGCATCACAGGTTCAATAATCGTCGGTTACACGGCTTACTTTTTGACTCTACATTAGAAATACCCTTTTAAATGATAAAATTAAACAAAGTATACATTTTTCAATGGATTCTTGTTTTTACCCTCATAATATCCTCTCCGGTTTTCGCAGAAAAAATCAGAATCAATGAAATTTATTACGACCCGCCGGGCTTGTCTTCAGAAGAGGCAGACAGGGAATTCATAGAATTGTTTGTTGTTGAAGGAGGATTTGATCCTTCCGGATGGTATATTCTTGATTGGGACAGCGGCCACAAAAAATGGGCTGTTCCCGATTCATGTCCTAAGGTGCAGACGGGTGATTATGTTGTTATCCATATAGGGAAGGGCACAGATTTTGATTCTTCAGGGGTGTTTCATTTTTATATGAATGAGACATCATCCAAACTTTCGAACAGCGGCGACCCTGTCGGGTTAAGAGATGACAAAGATATTCCGCAGGACTTTATTTCATACGAGGGCGGTACGGACAGCGGGCTTACAGGTGCTGATTTTTGTTTATGGCCTAATGACGGAGTAAACCCGGGGGGCAATGAATTAAAAGTCCCGGCGGATTCAGGGTTTTCTTTGCAATTTTCAGGGGAAAATATTGACAGGAGCCAAAACTGGATTTCTGCAGAGCCTACCTGCGGTTACGAAAATATAAAAAAAGAAGTTGTTTCAAAACCTCCGGAAATTATAGGTCTCTCTTTTTCTCCTAATCCCTTTATTTTGGGAGACCAGGGCTATTTGAAAATAGATTTTAATCTTAGTTACGGGGCTGATGTGACTTTACGAATTTATGATGTCCGGGGGAGGCTTTGTGTCCGTTTGAAAGAAGATGAATATTTTTCAGGCGGGGCAAAGACTGTCCATTGGGATGGAAGGGATAAAGATGGCACGGAAGTAAAAATCGGGATTTATATCCTATACATGGAAGTACGAAACAGCCAGGGAATAAACAGTTTGAAAAAAACGGTTGTGGTGGGAAAAAAAAGATAGCATAGCGCAAAGAATAAATGATGTAAGGGCAGGTCCCCGTGCCTGCCCTTTGTGATAATTTATTAAATTTATGAAAAACATTTTATGGATAATCATATTTTTATCTCTGGGCAGTCTTTCATTCGCCGCCTTTGAGGAAAAACCTATCAGCCCAAGAATTACAGGTATGGGTGAGACTTTTTCAGCAATTGAAGGTGGAATTGACGGTATTTTTTATAGCCCTGCAATATTTGAGGCAAAAGAAGAAAAAAACGAGGTTTTTACATCAAAAACAGAGCTTTTTGGCATTTCAGAATTGAAGCAGAATCTTTTTGCATACGGCCGGACATTTTTTTTGAATAATAGGCTGGGTTTTGGTATACAGAGGTTCGGGAATGATATTTATTATGAAGAAGTAAAGCTTTTAAATCTTTTCAGGAGATTTATGGACAATCTGGATATAGGAATTAATGTAAAAGAGATGAATCTTAAAATAGAATCTCTGGATAAATATTCCGCCATCGGGATAGACGGCGGTTTCCAGGTTAAACTAAATGAAGATTTCCGGATTGGCAGTATGGCTAGAAATTTTAACAGGCCGCGAATAATGGATAATTTACCTGTTATTTACAGGATTGGGATATCATGCAGTATTTTTGAAGGAATTATCTTTGCGTTTGACTGGGAGAAGGAAGAAAATTTTGAAGATAATTTTCACCTGGGGCAGGAAATATGTTTAAACAGTTTTTTATTTTTAAGGTCCGGGTATGAAACACAGCCAAGCCGCGCTGCCGGCGGGCTGGGTATAAAAATTAAACCTGTTCAAATTGATTACAGTATTTTTTCTCATCCGGTGCTGGGAAACACGCAGATATTTTCTTTAATAATGGGGTGGTAAACCCCGCACCAAACTGTCTATTAGTCCTTACACAAGCGTAATTTTTTGAAATAAAAGCGAAAAAGGACTTGAAATGCCCAATTCTATTGGTTAAAATGATTTTGTCAAAAAACATAACAACCAAAAAAAAGGGCATTTCAAGTGAATAAAAAATCTAAAGGAAAATATAGCAAAATACTAAGGAATCGTCAACAACAAATTGGACACCGATTAAGAAAAAAACAATGGAAAGATCAACCCGATCCGGTCATGAAGGGCAGCAACATACACTATGAAATGAGCGGGAAAATTCAAGCGATAAACTGTGGGGGAATAGGAGTCCTTCACCAAATGGCAAAAAAGATGGGACTGGTAAAAGAAATCGACTCAAATCTAAAATTATTAAAAACACATGTCCCGTATCATGAATCGGATCATGTGCTGAATATCGCCTATAACATATTGGCGGGTGGTG
>JBFMCF010000018.1 GCA_040754625.1 bacterium
ATAATGAAAAACATAAAACTTTCAGGCAAAAAGTTTTTCATTTTAGAGATTCTTTTTCTCATGATTCACTTATGGTTTTGCCAAATATTTTAAAATTGGCAGCTTAAATTTGCCAAACTCAAGTAATCAATATAGAATTATTTTTATATGGGCAGATGGCAATGCCAGTTCAGTTCAAATAATTGATTATCAAAAATAAAAGGAGTGAATATATGATTCCAAAAAATCGAATACCAGTACATCCTGGAGAAGTATTATTGCATGAATTCCTAAAACCATTAGGATTAAAACAGACAGCACTTTCAGAAAAAATGGGAGTCCCTATTCAAAGGGTAAATACTTTAATAAATGGGAAAAGAGACATGACAGCAGAAACCGCAATCCTATTAAGTAGAGTATTGAATACATCCTCTGAATTTTGGATGAATTTGCAAATTACCAGAGATTTATATTTGGCCGAGAAGCATCTAAAAAAAGCAGCTTAATAAAATTTGGCCGTTCAATTATGGATAATCAAGATTTTACAAAAGCAATTCAGGCTATATCTTGCTTCCTTTTAAACTTTTTAAATAATCCTGTAAATTTCCAATATCAGAAGGAACATCTATTGTTATAATATCATTTGATTTCTTTGTCACTCTGGCAACAGCCATATTTTTTGTCGCCCAGTCTATTGCAATGTAGTGGTCATAAATAGTATCATTCATAGTGGTCTCCTTTTTTGTGTTGTTTTTTGGTGGAACTTATAAACTAACACAAATGAGGCCTTGCCTCAAGGAGGAGACCATCTTTCTTATTTTATCGTTGGTGCTGAATGTGCCGAGCAAGTTTGCCGCTATCCCCCATCCTAAAATTTCATCGACAAACAAAAAGAAAAGATATAAATTCTTAAATCAAATTATTTGCATTTTCCATGTAAATACGGTATATTATAACAGCGAGGAGGAGACTTGTTTGAAGTATAACTTTGAATGGGATAAAAATAAGGCTAACACAAATATTAGAAAACACAAAGTAAGTTTTGAACACAGTGCAGAAATATTTATAGACCCATTTGCTATCTCTATTTTTGATGATGAACACAGTTATGAAAAAGAAGACCGTTGGGTAACAATTGGTAAAGATAATAACGAAATTGTTTTAGTCACTAATCATACATTCAACCAGATAGATAAAGAACATTGCAATATTCGAGTATTTTCTGCCCGAAAAGCAACTAAAAACGAAGTTAAACAATATAATAAGAGGTGATAATATGAAAAAAGAATATGATTTTTCCAAAGGAGAAAGAGGCAAATTCTACCAGCCTAATACCGAATTAAATATTCCTGTTTATTTAGAATCTGACGTTGCTAAATTTGTTAAAAAGTTTGCTAAAAAGAAAAATATCGATACCCAAACTGTAGTTAATCAGTGGTTACGAAAAGAAATAGAATTAGTAGAATCCATATCATAAGTATAGTAGCTAATATTTCAATTGGGATATTATATTTTTCAGCCAATAAATTTAACTGACTTTTTATTAAGGATTTACCCTCTATAGATGCTTAAATATCTTTTATCTCGAAACTTTCAAATTCGGCAAGAAAATTAAAAATTTTTTCTTCATCAGTTTTGTACTTTAGAGCAAGAAGGGTTGCTTCTTTGCGGTAAGATATTTCGTTTAACAATTTTTGTGTTTTTTTATTATCTTGTTCTTGTTTTTTTTGGGTTTTTTCTTGTTTTTCTTGCTCTTCCATCTTTTTTGATTCTCGATATTCTTTAATTTTACTGCAACTTGTTAATGTGATTATGTAAAAAATTGCCGTTTCTGGATAATATCAAATATATTTAACACGGCCAATAAATTATTTAACATAATCACTTGAATTTCCATAATTATTAAGTTGGATAACATGCGGAATTACATGTTAACCAGCTTCTGTTTAATATTCTAATACACATTTTTTCGATTGCCCCTGTATTTAATTTTGTTCCATATAACAGGTATAAAGGCGATAAATGCAAGAAGCAGAAAGCTCAAAAGGATTTTTGGGGACAGGATGTCCCTGAGGGAAGAGATATTATTCAGCTGGCTGCCGGCGAATGTATAAACCAGCGAGGCCGGCAAAATACCGGCTGATGTTGTCCAGATAAATGTTGTAAATGGAACCGTGGTTAATGAGGCCAGGATATTTATCAGAAAAAACGGAAAAACAGGGATTAATCTCAATGTCAATAAATAGTTCTGGCCGTTTTTGTTTATCTCATCATTAAATCTGGCTAATTTATCTTTATATCTTTCCTGTATCCATTCCCCTAAAAGATACCTGCACAGGAGAAACACAATTCCAGAGCCTATCGTCGCGCCGAAGTTCACATAAACGGCGCCGGGTATCGTTCCGAATAAATACCCGCCCGCGAGGGAGAGAACGGCCGCCCCGGGGATTGACAATGACACAACAAGGATATACACGCAAAAATACAATAACACAGACTCAAAATAATTTTGTTTTACAAAATTCCGCAGGTGTTCCTTATTATTTTTCAGGTCTTCAAACGTAAAATATTCCGTTATCCCCGTATATTTTAGGATTATTATCACCAGTACTATCGTGAATAGAATTATCGCCTTTAGCGTATTTATCTTCATTTATTTCCAACCAGAATACTATTAAGAATTTTAAGAAAATAATTGTTCCTGAGCCTGTCTATGTAGCATAATTTCGCGGATTGTTTCAAAACATCCGAATAGGAAGGATAAGCGTGAATGACCGATTGAATTTTATGAAAAGGGATCCCCATCGATTTTGCTGCTTGAGCTTCATGGATTATTTCCCCCGACCTCTCGCCGAGGATATGCGCGCCCACCAGGTTCATTCTCCCGTCGCAAATGAATTTCGCCATACCCTCCCCAGCCAAATCCGTTTTCCCCCGGTCAATTTTGCCGTATTCCACGCGGTAAATTTTTGTTTTATCTCCATATTCGGCCCTGGCCTCTTCTTCTGTCAGGCCCGCGTGCGCGAACTCCGGGTCCGTATAGGTGCACCATATCACATTTTTATAATTTACGGATTTTTTTACCGGCAGGAGCATATTGGTCACGGCAATTACTGCCTGGTATTCCGCGATATGACTGAACTGGTAAGGCCCCACGACATCCCCGCAGGCGTATATATTTGACGCGGAAGTCCTTAGTCTATTATCCGTCTTTATCCCGCTTTTATCATATTGCACGCCCGCTTTTTCGAGGTCCAGACCTTCGACATTGGGGGACCTGCCGGCGGCAATCAGGAAGGCGTCCGCGGAAATGTCATAACTGTGTTTTTCTTTATTTCGCACCGTAAGACTTATCTTCCCTTCCTTCAAAGACAGTTTTGCGGCCATCGTGCCCGTCAATATACTCAATCCCTCTTTCATTAACACACCGGCAAGCCGTTCAGCCAATTCCCTGTCTTCGCGCGAAAGTATCCTTTCCGCCATTTCCACAACAGTCACAGATGTTCCAAACCTCTTTAACGCCTGGGCCAGCTCAATGCCTACAGGACCCCCGCCAAGTATAATAATAGACGACGGTAAAAGTTCAAGTCCGAAAAACGTATCATTAATCAAATACGGGATTTCATTAATTCCGTCGATCTGGGGGATGAAAGCCCTTGAACCCGTTGAAATCATGAAATGCTCCGCTGATAATATCTTTTCATTAACTTTAATATGATGGTTGTCAATAAATGAAGGACCGCCTGAAAAAATATTTATGCCTATTTGTTCAAAACTTTCGGGCAGATGGCTGTTATAAACTTTATTCACAATCGAACGGACATGAGACATTACGCTGTTTGTCTCGATGGATAACGGCGACTTAAGCCTTAGCCCGAAATCCCCCATTCTCTTAAGATTATTTAATACTCTGCTTGCCTTTATAAACGCTTTACTCGGGATACACCCGTGCAGGGTGCACTGCCCGCCGATTTTATTTTTTTCTACTATCGCGGTTTTGACCCCGAGGCCGTTTGCCAATTTAGCGGAAACAAAACCGCCGGCGCCTCCGCCGATTACTATTAAATCGTAATCAAATTTCCCCATTTTTGAACCCCTCCCTTCCTCCCCTTATCAGGGGAGAAAAATATTATCCCCCTGACAAGGGGGAATCAAAGGAGGTTAGAAGTTTATGTTTTGACAGATAAGAAAATGTGCGTAAATATCCATTTTTAGAATCTTTATTTCTTTTAATAAAATTTATTATATCCTCACGCACATCAATGTCATTCCACTCAGGTAAAATGTATGTTTTTCTTTTTGATTTATCAAGGACGGCCAGTGTATCTTTGAATACCTTATCAGTGCTCCACTCGATACCTTTAAATATTTCAGGCGCAAATTTATCAAAATTGAAACCCAAAAGATAATACCCGCCGTCCGCCGCCGGGCCTATCACGGCATCATGGCTTTCAAGGCTCGCGAACGCGTATTTTATGTATTCACACGGCAGGTCGGGAGCGTCGCTGCCAATAACAATAACACGTTTAAAATTTCTGGAAAACGCTTTAATAAAACAATTTTTCATCCTGTCACCGAGATCCAGGCCATCCTGGGACATATAAAAATATTTTTCTCCAAGCCATTCAATAAATTTTATTTCTGAATCCGCCGGGTAAAAACACACGTAGAATTTTGTTTTTATTTTATTTAAAGTCAATAATGTGTCAAAAACAAAATTTTTATAAAGCTCGACAACATCTATGTTCTTTATTCCAGAGTCAAGCCTTTTTTTAATCCTGCCTTTTTCCGGATATTTAACAAATAATAAGATACATTTATCATTCATTTCATTGCCTTTTTAAGCCATTTGAAGGGCCAGCGCGCCTGTGCAGCTTGATCCCTCCCCTGCCGTACAACAATAACAATGCTCGGCGGTGATAATTTCCCTTTTTTTATGAATATAATCATCTATATTTTCTATCCCCATGATTTTCCCGCTGTCATCTTTTATGGGTAGGCCGGCGGCCTGGTTAAAATCACAATTATACAGGTTTCCCTGCCAATCAATATTGATCAGGGAGCGGCACATGATGCGCGCCGCGATCCCCGGGTTAAAATTATTCGCGAGGAGGCTGATGTATTGCTCCATTTTGCTTTTTGATTTAAGGTAATTCCTGAAGCGGCCGAGCGGAGCGTTTGCCAAAGTCAACAACTTGTTAAAAATCACGCCATATCTATTGAAAAGTTCTTTTTTAAAATCCTTTTCCAGTTTTTTCTGGGGAGCGGCCAGGTTAATCGCCGCCGGGATTATACATAATATTAAGGCTTAAATCTTTTCCATATCCAAGCGAGTTCAGTTTTTTCAGCGCCATTATACTTTTTTCGAATACGCCGTTCCCGCGCTGTTTATTCACGTTTTCTTCAGTGTAACACGGCAGGGAAGCCATGATGGTGACTTTTTTCTCACTATACCATTCAGGAAGCCAGTCCATTCCCTCTTCAAAAAATACCGTGAGGTTCGTCCTGACCATTATCCCCGGGCAGACCCTGTCCGCGTATTCAACAAAAAGCCTGAAATCAGGATTGAGCTCGGGACACCCGCCGGTAATATCAAGAAAAATCCCCGGGTGCCTTTTCAGGAAAAGAACGATTTTCCCCATGACATTTTTGTTCATTATCCTGGAACCGTTAGGATTGGCGCAGATATGGCAATGCTCGCACTGCTGGTTGCACATGTCACCCATGTTTACCTGCAGCGTTTTCAGGTTTACAAATTTCGCGTATTCCGAATTGATGTTTTTGATTGTCTCCTTGAAATCATAGTTCATATAGTTTCTCCTTTTTTCTTCAATGCTTATAACTTATCCTGTAAATAGCGTCAGCCTTATCATCGGAAACAAGAAGCGCGCCGTCAGGCATCACCAGGACATCGACCGGCCGGCCCCACCGCATCCATCCATCAGCAAAAACCTCGTATTCCGCCGGTTTATCCGCTTCAAACCTGACCAGCGTAACACGGTGGCCGACAGGAATACTGCGGTTCCATGAGCCGTGTTCCGCGATAAATACCTGGTTTTTATATTTCGCGGGGAACATACCGCCGGTATAAAACCGCATCCCGAGTGACGCGACATGGGGCTCAAGCTCAACAACAGGCGGGACAAATTCCGAAGATTTATGCCCCTTCCCGAATTCAGGGTCCAAAATTGCTTTACCGTGAACATAGGGGAAACCAAAATGAAGGTCTTTCACGGGAGCCTTATTCAATTCGTCGGGCGGGACATCATCGCCAAGCATGTCACGCCCGTTGTCCGTAAACCAGAGTTCCCGTGTTTCCGGGTGCCAGTCAAACCCGACAGTATTCCTGACCCCGGACGCGAATATCTCCAACCCGCTCCCATCCGGCATCATGCGCATAATTGAAGCATACCGTTTATCGCTTTTTTCACAAACGTTGCACGGTGCGCCAACCGGGACATAAAGCATGCCGTCCGGTCCAAAACGAATAAATTTCTGCCCGTGATGGGTATCTTCCGGAAAACCGGCATTCACAACATAAGGTTTCGGCGGGTTTTTCAGGCGGTTTTCCATGTCATCGTACCGAAGCACCCTGTTTATTTCCGCGACAAAAAGCGCGTGGTCTTTAAACGCGACACCATTGGGCGAGTTCAAATCCCGCGCGATTGTTATAATTTCATCGGCCTTATTATCCCTGTCTTTATCAATAACGGCATACACATTGCCAATGTCCCTGGTCCCAACGAATAAAATCCCGGACGGGCTTAAAACCATTGAACGTGCCCCGTCTATATCAGCGGCATAAACACCTATCTTAAATCCAGGCGGAAGTTTTATCTTATCGATTGGAATCTCCGCGTGGATACAGGCATATTGGCCAAATAACAATAATGCAAAAAAAAATACCGTATATAAGTTTTTGTATTTCATTATCTGTCCATTTTTAAAATTTTACAAGAAGCTGTTTTATATCACCTGAATATTTCAGCGAAAAATAATTTCATGGCTTCCCATGACCTCATATCGGCCTTTTCATTATAGGCGACTCCTTTTGACGGGTCATTTCCCGAGTCGGGATTTGTAAAACTATGAACGGCGCCCCCGTAAATATAAACCTGCCAATCAACATTTGATTTGCGCATCTCATCCTGAAATCCGGACATATGTTCCGGTTTTACGCTTGAATCATCGCCTCCATGAAGGACAAGCACCTTTGCCTTTATGTCTTTTTTATCATAATTTGGCGCATCAAGACTGCCGTGGAAGCTGACCACTCCCGATAAACCCGCCCCGCCGCGGGCTAATTCAAGGACCGTTGTTCCGCCAAAACAATAACCTATTGCCGCGATTCTCTTAGCATCAGCAAGATCATGCTTTTTCAGCACATCAAGACCCGCGTTTGCCCTTGCTCTCATTAACTCCCTGTCGCCTCTGAATCTCCCGGCCAACTCTCCCGCTTCTTTGGCATTTTTTGCCGTTTTCCCTTTCCCGTACATATCAATCGCAAAAGCGAGATACCCAAGACCTGCCAACTGCTCAGCGCGTTTACGGACATATTGATTATGGCCCCACCATTCATGCACGACAATGACCCCCGGCCGTTTTCCTTCTATATTACTTTCGTAAACCAGGTATCCCTCGAGTATTGCGTCACCATGCTTATATTCAACCACTTCTGTACGGAGTTCAGCGGAAATTTTGATCGTCAATAATAAAACAATCCCGATAATAAGCATATTTTTCATAAGTCTCCTCTATTTGGAAGATTACCTTGGTTCATAGGTGTCACACTCGGCGTGACCGCTGTGCATCTTGACATGTATTTGTTCAGCCCCGCACTCCAGGCAGTCGTTGAACTTGCAATCTTCAACCTTGCACGCGCCCACACCCGCGCTGATATCCTTGCACCCGCCTTTTTTTCCGGACATCATCGACGTGTCGCACTCGGGACAATCCCCGCCCCCTATCGTGATACCAAATGCGCGGCATTTGTCTTTCGCGTTAAAACAACAGCCTGCGGCGTTACAATCCATTACTTTGCTCATTTCGAAATTCATAATATCACCTCCGTTTTATACAATTGTTTTTTTGTTTAAAAAACAACAACTATTTTCATGATATACATTTTTAAAAAATAATAAATAGGATATTTCTACTTTTCATTGACTATTTTCCACTTGAGTTTTAATAGCGGTAAAAAATTAAAAAAAAGCGGATTAAGACAATTGTTTTATTTCAAAAAAATATATTATTGAACCTGTACAAAATTTTTTAATTTTAATTTAAGGAAGGGAGACAAATCATGCACTCGGGAAATATATGCGGAATGGGTTTTGTCCCGTTACCTTTTATGCCGGAAATTTCCGATACCTTTTCCAATAAAGGGTCAAATCCGCAGAGACCGGCGGCAATATATCCTTCGAGAAGGTCAATCTCTCCCTTTATTGTTGCCAGAATAAGTTTCGAATCAGAAGGTATCAGTTTTTCATTTTCCGGGAACAATAATCTGAACATCTGTATCACGAGGGATTCTTTGTCCGGATATTTCAGACGGGGAACAGTCGCCGCGTAAGCGGTCTCATACAAACCCGGATCGAACCTTGACTTTTTTCCCGGAGGAAAAAAGTCAAAAATAAGCGGTTAAAATCCATTTATTTTTTTTTGAAATTAATCTATATTAATGTCATAAAAATTTTAAGGTGATTAATGTCAGAATTAAGGCAGAACCCAACCACCCTTGACTGGGTAATTATCGCGAAAAACAGGTCCAAACGTCCCGACGAATTAAAAAAAGCCGACCTTAATAAAATAAATACGCCGGTTTACAATAAATCCTGCCCGTTTTGCCCCGGCAATGAAGATAAATTACCGAAAACAGAAGCGGCTTATGGAAATCACAACGGCAAATGGACCATCAGGGTTGTCGCGAATAAATTCCCCGCTTTAACCCCTGACGGCAGTACCCAAAGAGAAGAATGGAAACTTTTCCGGAAAAGCCACGGTTACGGCCGGCATGAAGTCATTATAGAAACACAGTCACATAACGAGTTTATTCCGTTTATGACTGACATTCATGTCAGGGAACTCATCAAGGCGTTCAGGGACCGCTATCATGAGCTGAAAAAAGATCCAAACATCAAGATAATAATAATTTTAAAAATCACGGGGAAAACGCGGGAACATCGCTTGAGCATCCTCACTCGCAAATTGTGGCGTCGCCGATTGTCCCCCCTTATATACGGAGAAAATTTGAAGTGGCCACGCAGTATTTTGATAACACGGGAAGGAGCCTTCACATCGACATTCAAAAAGCGGAAATTGAGGACGGCACGCGGATTATCGCGGGTAACAATAATTTTATCGCTCTCCATCCATTTGCTTCGTTTTTTCCCTTTGAAACATGGATCATGCCTAAAATCCACAATCCGTCATTTGGGAATATTTCAGACCAGGAGATTAATTATCTCGCGGCAATTTTGAAAGAAATTCTTCTGAAACTTTATAAAAGCCTCAATAATCCTGATTATAACCTGATTATACATACCGCCCCTGTGGATGACGAACATAAGTCGTACTACCTGTGGTATATTGAAATCATCCCGCGTCTCACTCAGGTCGCGGGATTTGAACTCGGGTCAAGGATTACTGTGAACACAGCTTTACCAGAGGAAACGGCGGATTTTATAAGAAATTTCAAGATATAGAAAGGCGGAATTATGCAAACAACTGCTTTAAAAAATCTTGTCCAGAAAGTTTGCAGCCCGGGTATCAATCGGTACGCTGAAAACTTAATGAAAAAAACAAAAAAGGAGCGGTGTTTAAACCAGCTCCTTAAATTTTAATCCCCAGCAGTGTCCTACTTTCCCATACAGTCTCCCGTATAGTATCATCGGCCCTCGAAGGCTTAACTTCCGTGTTCTGAATGGGAACGGGTGTTTCCCTTCCGGTATGGCCACTGGAGAATATTTTTACTGTAGGGGCTTAAAATTTTAAGCCCCTACTAATTTTAACAATGAATAATTTTAAAATTTTAAACAAATCAAAAACTAAAATATGGTCAAGCCGCACGATTTATTAGTATCAGTCAGCTTAATCCCTTACAGGACTTACACCTCTGACCTATCAACCTTGTAGTCTTCAAGGAATCTTTAGTTCCGACATTTCTATCGGAAGGGATATCTTATCTTGAGGCGAGCTTCACGCTTATATGCTTTCAGCGTTTATCTCTTCCGGACATAGCTACTCAGCAATGCCGCTGGCGCGACAACTGAAACACCATTGGTCCGTCTACTCCGGCCCTCTCGTACTAGGAGTAGGCCCTCTTCAAATATCCTGCGCCCACGAAGGATAGAGACCGAACTGTCTCACGACGTTCTAAACCCAGCTCGCGTACCGCTTTAATTGGCGAACAGCCAAACCCTTGGGACCTTCTCCAGCCCCAGGATGCGATGAGCCGACATCGAGGTGCCAAACCTTGCCGTCGATATGAACTCTTGGGCAAGATAAGCCTGTTATCCCCAGAGTACCTTTTATCCGTTGAGCGATGGCCCTTCCATACGGTACCACCGGATCACTAAGCCCTGCTTTCGCACCTGCTCGGTATGTCTACCTCACAGTTAAGCTCCCTTATGCCTTTGCACTCGACACACGATTTCTAACCGTGCTGAGGGAACCTTTGGACGCCTCCGTTACATTTTGGGAGGCGACCGCCCCAGTCAAACTGCCCACCTGCCACTGTCCCTTCCGCCGATAAGGCGGATAGGTTAGAATTTCGCTAAGATAAGGGTGGTATTCCAAGGTCGACTCCACACAGGCTTGCGCCCATGCTTCAAAGTCTCCCACCTATCCTCTACATACCTTGTCAAAATTCAATATCAGGATACAGTAAAGGTTCACGGGGTCTTTTCGTCCATTCGCGGGTAACCAGTATCTTCACTGGTATTACAATTTCACCGAGATCCTCGTTGAGACAGCGCTCAACTCGTTACGCCATTCGTGCAGGTCGGAACTTACCCGACAAGGAATTTCGCTACCTTAGGACCGTTATAGTTACGGCCGCCGTTTACTGGGGCTTAAATTCAGAGCTTCGTCCGCCTTGCGGCGAGCTAACCCCTCCTCGTAACCTTCCAGCACCGGGCAGGCGTCAGACCCTATACTTCGTCTTAAAACTTTGCAGAGCCCTGTGTTTTTACTAAACAGTCGTTTGAGCCTCTTTACTGTGACCTCTTTCAGCTTTTTCCGGTAAACGGAATAACCGAAAAAGGCACCCCTTTTCCCGAAGTTACGGGGCTATTATGCTGAGTTCCTTAACGAGGATTCTCTCGAGCGCCTTAGAATATTCTTCTCACCTACCTGTGTCGGTTTACGGTACGGTCACCTAAGAAACTGGCTAGAGGTTATTTCTTGCCAGTGTGGAGTCAATCAGTTCGTTCGCGGGTTGCCCCTTGAACCCCCCATCACCTCTTGGAGTTGTAATTGGCTATCCGGATTTTCCTGGATAACCCTCCTACGGGCTTAGACTCCGTAATCCAATACGGAGATGATTTATCCTACTGTGTCACCCCATTGCTCATAACGTTTCTTCGGTGGTGTCTGAATTTTAACAGACTTCCCATCACCTACGTTTTTCAACCTCGGCTTAGGGACCGACTAACCCTGAGCGGATTAACCTTCCTCAGGAAACCTTAGGTTTTCGGCGTGCCGATTTCTCATCGGCATTATCGCTACTCATACCTGCATTCTCACTTCCATTTCGTCCATCCCAATTTACATCGGGACTTCACTCTACGATGGAACGCTCCTCTACCACACAGCCCGTCCTCTCTATCCATTTCTATTTAATACTTCTCACTTACTGAGATTTGATAAAAAATTCTTCGAATTTTCTTCTCAACAACTTCTTACTTGCTTTTCAGCAAGCTCTCGTTTACTGAGATTTGATAAAAAATTCTTCGAATTTTCTTCTCAACAACTTCTTACTTGCTTTTCAGCAAGCTCTCGTTTACTGAGATTTGATAAAAAATTCTTCGAATTTTTTATAAATCCAACTCAGTTTGATTTAGTTTGAAATAGATACAAAGGACGGACTGTATCCACAGCTTCGGTAACAAGCTTGAGCCCCGTTGGATTTTCGGCGCAGAATCACTCGACCAGTGAGCTATTACGCACTCTTTAAATGGTAGCTGCCTCTAAGCTAACATCCTGGCTGTTTAAGCAATTCCACATCCTTTCCCACTTAGCTTGTATTTTGGGACCTTAGCTGATGGTCTGGGTTGTTCCCCTTTTGATTATGGAGTTTATCCCCCACGGTCTGACTCCAGCAATTCGGAATAATGGCATTCGGAGTTTGATTGGGTTTGGTAACCTGGTAGGGTCCCTAGTCCATTCAGTGCTCTACCACCATTATCTATTTTGCCAGGCTAGCCCTAAAGCTATTTCGAGGAGAACCAGCTATCACCGATTTTGATTAGCCTTTCACCCCTACCCACAACTCATCCAGTAGCTTTTCAACGCTAAAAGGTTCGGACCTCCATCTCGTGTTAACGAAACTTCATCCTGGCCATGGGTAGCTCAATCGGTTTCGGGTCTACTAAACTTAACTAACGCCCTATTCAGACTCGCTTTCGCTACGACTCCTCCGCCTCAGCGGATTAATCTTGCTAAATTTAGTAACTCGCAGGTTCATTATGCAAAAGGCACGCGGTTGTCCATCTTGCGACAGACTTCCACTGCTTGTAAACAAATGGTTTCAGGTTCTATTTCACTCTCCTCCCGGAGTGCTTTTCACCTTTCCCTCACGGTACTAGTTCACTATCGGTCGCCAGAGAGTATTTAGCCTTATCCCATGGTCGGGACGGATTCACACAGGATTCCACGTGACCCGTGTTACTTGGGAGATTTTGCCAAAGAGACTATCTTCTTTAACTTACAGGACTATTACCCTCTGTGGTTGGTCTTTCCAAACCATTCAGATAGAAGATAATTTTGTAACTCTTCGAGCCATCCAAGAACGGCTCCACAAAATCCCCACTACCCCAAAAATAGAACGCTCCTGGGCTATAACTATTTTTGGTTTAGGCTCTTCCCCTTTCGCTCGCCACTACTTGGGGAATCATTTCATATTCTTTTCCTCGAGGTACTGAGATGTTTCACTTCCCCCGGTTGTCTTTTCTACCCTATGAATTCAGATAGAAATTCCTGAATATTACTCCAGGACGGTTTCCCGATTCGGACATTTCCGGATTAACATGTGTTTGCCATTACCCGGAACTTTTCGCAGCTTACCACGTCCTTCATCGACTTCTGGCGCCAAGGCATCCACCATTTGCCTTCTGTAGCTTGACCATACTTTAATTCTCGATTCTAATTGTAAAATTTCCTAACTATTCAATTGTCAAAGAACAACATTGGTATATAACCAATGGCAAATGACAACTATTAAAGTTATCATTTACTATTGTCTATTCGAAAATCGAGAATCGAAAATTGACCGCAATCGAAATTTTCTTTTCTCCTCAATTCTCGAATCTCGATTTTCGATTGCTCTGAATTTTGCGCTTCGCGCAAAATTCTGGTGGAGAATACCGGGATCGAACCGGTGGCCTCCTGGTTGCAAACCAGACGCTCTCCCAGTTGAGCTAATTCCCCCCCCTGTAATCTAGCAAATTTGAAAATAGAAAAATGACCGCAATCGAAAAAATTTATTATATTTTCGAATTTCGATTATCGATTGCTCTGATTTTTTCGCTTAGCGAAAAAATCTGGTGGGCCTGGTTGGAATCGAACCAACCACCTCACCCTTATCAGGGGTGCGCTCTAACCAACTGAGCTACAGGCCCAGCAAATTTTTATTTCGCTTAAATTTGCAGTAATGAGTAATCAGTTAGTTAGTAGTTTGGAAATAAGATTAACATTTTGATCGACAAAGAAAATTCGCTTCCTAAATACAAATTACCCACACAAATTACAAATAAAATTACCTATAGCTCAATCTTCGGTGGTTAGATGTTAATAAATAATCCAACCACTAACAACTAACCACTGTTTTATTCTCTCAAAACTGAATAGAGGCAAGCCTTACCAGTCCTTAATAGGTCTATTCTGGTTTCCCAGAACTTAGTTCTCCTTAGAAAGGAGGTGATCCAGCCGCACCTTCCGATACGGCTACCTTGTTACGACTTCACCCCAATCACTGGCCATACCTTAGACGTCTCCTCCCTTGCGGTTAGAATAACGTTTTTGGGTACAACAAGCTTTCGTGGTGTGACGGGCGGTGTGTACAAGGCCCGGGAACGTATTCACCGCTACCTGCTGATTAGCGATTACTAGCGATTCCAACTTCATGGAGGCGAGTTACAGCCTCCAATCCGAACTGAGACCGGTTTTTTGGGATTGGCTACATCTTGCGATTTGGCTACCCTTTGTACCGGCCATTGTAGCACGTGTGTGGCCCTGGGTATAAAGGCCATGAGGACTTGACGTCATCCCCACCTTCCTCCGACTTATCGTCGGCAGTCTCTTTAAAGTGCCCAGCATTACCTGATGGCAATTAAAGATAAGGGTTGCGCTCGTTGCGGGACTTAACCCAACATCTCACGACACGAGCTGACGACAGCCATGCAGCACCTGTTATAGTGTCCATTGCTGGAGGTTCTATATTTCTATAAAATTTCACTACAATGTCAAACCCAGGTAAGGTTCTTCGCGTAGCATCGAATTAAACCACATGCTCCACCGCTTGTGCGGGCCCCCGTCAATTCCTTTGAGTTTCACTCTTGCGAGCGTACTCCCCAGGCGGAACACTTAATGCGTTAGCTTCGGCACATCCCGATAACTCGGGATACACCTAGTGTTCACCGTTTACGGCCAGGACTACCGGGGTATCTAATCCCGTTTGCTCCCCTGGCTTTCGCGCCTCAGTGTCAGTAATAGTCCAGAAAGTCGCCTTCGCCACCGGTGTTCTTCCCAATATCTACGCATTTCACCGCTACACTGGGAATTCCACTTTCCTCTCCTATACTCTAGTTAGATAGTTTCACCTGCCGATCGCAAGTTAAGCTTGCGGATTAAACAAGTGACTTACCTGACCACCTGCGCGCCCTTTACGCCCAATAATTCCGGACAACGCTAGCTCCCTACGTCTTACCGCGGCTGCTGGCACGTAGTTAGCCGGAGCTTCCTCCTGCAATACAGTCATTCTTCCGGATTATTTACCCGGAAGAGATTCTTCTTGCACGACAAAGGTTTACAACCCGAAGGCCTTCATCCCTCACGCGGCGTTGCTCCGTCAGGCTTGCGCCCATTGCGGAAAATTCCCCACTGCTGCCTCCCGTAGGAGTCTGGACCGTTTCTCAGTTCCAGTGTGGCCGAACATCCTCTCAGACCGGCTACCCATCTTTGCCTTGGTAGGCCATTACCCTGCCAACTAGCTAATAGGATATGAACCCCTCTTCAAGTGATAGTTTGCAAGCATTGACCATCTTTTCCCGCTTTTCCGAAAATCGAAAATGTGGGCTTATCCGGTATTAGCCCCGCTTTCGCGGGGTTGTCCCAATCTTGAAGGCAGGTTATTCATATATTACTCACCCGTTTGCTACTTTACTCATGGAGTTGCCCCCACTTTCTCGTTCAACTTGCATGTGTTATGCACGCCGCCAGCGTTAGTCCTGAGCCAGGATCAAACTCTCCATAAAATGAAATTTGAAATTGACTTAATAAGGCTCACAACTCTATTCAGTTTTCAAAGAACAAAAACTATATCTAAAAATAAAAATAGCATCGAAAGATGCCATTATTGCTATTTTTCCTAAACTCAACTTATTTTTAACTAAGCTTTCGAGCTAGGGCAATTTCTTCTCCTTTTCGACATCATCTACAGAAAAAATTGTTCTCTTTTACCAAAGTGAAAATATTATACATTCAAAAAAAAAGAATGTCAAGAAAAAAAATTATTATTTTTTTCGCAATTAAAAGTCATTTAAAAACTATTGCAAAGACCTCTTCCATGCTTTCAACTAAATTAACTTTCAAATCTTCTAAAACGTTTTTGGGTATATCTATAATGTCCTTGCTGTTTTGTTTTGGAATAATAACCTCCTTTATTCCCACTCTATGCGCGGCTAAAATTTTTTCTTTCAAACCGCCAATAGGAAGCACCTTGCCTCTCAAAGTTATTTCTCCTGTCATGGCAACATCTTTTCTAACCGGTTTTTCTGACAAAGCAGAGGCAATTGAGACAGCCATTGTTATGCCTGCTGACGGGCCGTCTTTCGGTATAGCGCCTTCCGGGACATGTACATGTATATCATATTTCTGAAAGACTTCATCATTTATATTTAGTTTTTTTGCACACGACCGGATATAACTTAACGCGGTTTGCGCTGACTCCTGCATAACATCACCCAGTTTCCCCGTCAGAGTCAGCTTCCCTTTTCCTTTCATTATAGCCGTCTCTGTGGCCAGGATCTCACCTCCGACCTCAGTCCATGCCAGGCCTGTAGATACGCCAACTTCGTCTTTTTTTTCTTTTTCCATATGAAGAAATTTAAACGGCCCAAGAAACCCATCAAGGTTTTTCTCATTAACTTTAACCTGTTTTTTCCCGTTTCCGCTGACTACATCTTTCGCAACTTTCCGGCATATAGTCGCGAGTTCCCGCTCCAGGTTCCGGACACCGGCCTCCCGGGTATAATGCCTTATTATTAACTTAATCACATTATTTTCCAAAATTAAATTCTCTTCTTTTAAACCGTGCATAACTAATTGTTTTGGAAATAAAAATTTCTCTGCGATTTTTATTTTTTCCTCTTCTGTATATCCCGGAATTTCTATAATTTCCATCCTGTCGCGAAGAGGGATAGGAATAGCAGGGATAACATTTGCCGTTGTAACAAACATAACTTTACTTAAATCAAAATCCACTTCAAGGTAATGGTCATTAAAAGCGCTGTTAATTTCCGGGTCCAGCACTTCAAGCATCGCAGCGGAGGGGTCTCCCCGGAAATCCATACTCATTTTATCGATTTCATCCAAAAGAAAAACCGGGTTTTTTGACTTTGCCCGCTTGATACATTGAATAATCCTGCCCGGCATGGCTCCGATATATGTTCTTCTATGCCCCCGTATTTCCGCTTCGTCTCTCACACCGCCCAAGGATATACGAACAAACTCTCTTCCCATGGAACGTGCGATTGACCTGGCTAATGAAGTCTTTCCCACACCCGGAGGCCCCACAAAACACAAAATAGGGCCTTTCATCTTTTCCACAAGTTTTCGCACAGCTAAAAATTCCAAAATTCTTTCTTTGGGTTTTTCCAACCCATAATGGTCTTCATTTAATATTTTTTCCGCTTCGTTAATATCAAGTTTATCTTTGGTTTCATGCGCCCATGGGAGAGAAATAAGCCAATCCAGGTAATTACGGATAACTGTGCTTTCGGCAGCCATGGGAGGCATTTTTTCAAGACGTTTTAATTCCTTTAATGCCTTTTCATTAACATCTTTTGGCATATTTGCAGATGCAATCTTTTCATGGAACTCCTCAATTTCAATCAATCTTTCATCTTCCTGCCCCAGTTCTTTCTGGATTGCTTTTAGCTGTTCGGTAAGATAATATTCCCGTTGTGTTTTTTCCATCCGGTTCTTTATCTGCCCGCGAATTTTCTTTTCGATATTGAGGATTTCAATTTCACTTTCCAAAAATGTTGATATTGCCTGCAGCGCATTCTTGACATTATCCATTTCCAAAATTTTCTGTTTATCTTCAATCTTTAAAATAATATGAGCGGAAATAACATCAACCAGTTTATCCGGTTCTTCAATATTTGATACTGAATTTACTATTTCCGACGGTAACTTACGATTAAGTTTTACATATTCCTCAAATTGGTCGATACAGCTTCTCATCAAGGCTTCAACATCAGTAGTTTTTTCTATACCGGTTTTTATTTCCTCCCCATTTACCTGGAAAAAATTATTATTATTCAAATATTCTAAAATCCTTATCCTGCTTAAACCTTCTATCAAAACCTTTACGGAACCATCCGGCATTTTTAAAAACTGCAATATCTCTGAGACTACCCCTATACTGTAAATGTCCTCTTTTTCCGGCTGGTCTATCTTGGAATTTTTCTGGGCACACAAAACAATCTTCTTGTCGGAATTCATGGCATATTCCAATGCTCTTATAGACTTGTCCCTGCCTACAAATAAAGGTACAACCATATAAGGGAAAACAACTATATCGCGTAAAGGCAAAACTGGAATACCCTTAATCTGCTCCAATTGTTTCATTTTACTCCTATGTTAAAAGTTCAAAACTCAAGCTGTGCCAAATCCTTTTTTATTTTCAAGAACAATTACCGGGTCTCTTTTTTCCCGGACAACTTCTTCAGTAATAATACATTCCTTTATATCATTACGGGAGGGCAATTCATACATAATATTCAGCATTAAATCTTCTATTATAGCCCTGAGTCCTCTTGCCCCTGTGTTTCTTTTTATCGCTTCATCTGCAATTGTCCGCAATGCTTCCTCTGTAAATTTTAATTTAACCCCTTCCATTTCAAAAAATTTCTGATATTGTTTTACAAGGGCATTTTTGGGTTCAACTAAAATTTTTATCAATATAGATTTGTCCAATTCTTCCAGTGCAGCCATAACCGGCAACCGCCCGATAAATTCAGGGATAAACCCGTATTTTAAAAGGTCTTCCGGTTGAATTTCTGATAAAAAGTTATTCATCTTTTTTACCGACTTGCGTTTTATTTCGGCTCCAAATCCTATGTTCTTTTTTCCAATACGGGTTTCAATAATTTTATCTAAACCAATAAACGCACCGCCGCATATAAAAAGCACATCTTTGGTATCCACCTGGACAAATTCCTGGTGAGGATGTTTTCTGCCGCCCTGGGGAGGAATATTCGCCACCACACCCTCCAATATTTTCAGAAGCGCCTGCTGGACCCCTTCTCCCGAAACGTCCCTGGTTATGGAGACATTTTCACCTGTTTTCTTTGCAATTTTATCAATCTCATCAATATAAACAATACCTTTTTCCGCCCTGGTTACATCATAATTGGCATTTTGTAAAAGTTTCAGAATTATATTCTCAACATCTTCACCTACATAGCCGGCTTCAGTTAAAGTAGTGGCATCTACAATCGCAAATGGAACATTCAACAGCCTGGCTAATGTCTGGGCTAAAAGGGTTTTTCCAGAACCTGTCGGGCCTATTAATAAAATATTACTTTTTTGGAGCTCAACTCCGCCTTTTGCTGTATTAACCCCGATACGTTTATAATGATTATGAACTGCTACTGACATAATTTTTTTTGCGCGTTCCTGGCCGATTACATATTGGTCCAGGATGGCTTTTATTTCAGCAGGTTTAGGGATAGATTTTTCTTTTTCTTTACTTTCTGTCTCATCCCAGTCGTCAGCTATAATTTCACTGCAAAGCTTAATACATTCATCACAAATATATACAGACGGGCCAGCTACTAATTTTTTTATTTCTGTCTGGCTTTTCCCGCAGAAAGAACAAACAAGAGATGTTTTTTCCGTAATGTTTTGCATATCTCTCCAATAAGAAAACCGCTTGAACGGTTTAAACAGGTTAAACTTTCTTTTTTATTACCGAATCAATTATATGATATTCCGCAGCTTGTTCCGCTGACATAAAAAAATCACGGTCTGTATCCTTTCGTATTTTATCCAGAGACTGGCCGGTATGTTCAACAAGTATTTCATTTAATTTTTCTCTCATCCGTAAAATTTCTTTAGCCTGGATATCAATATCTGTGGCCTGTCCCTGGACACCGCCTAACGGCTGATGAATCATAATCCTCGCATTAGGGAGAGCAAACCGCTTGCCATTTTTACCAGCGGCTAAAAGAAGAGCACCCATACTTGCCGCTTGTCCCATGCATATTGTAGAAACATCAGGCTTAATATACTGCATTGTATCGTAAATAGCCAATCCCGCAGTAACTACTCCACCAGGACAATTTATATATAGATGTATATCCTTATCCGGGTCTTCTGCTTCCAAAAAAAGCAGTTGGGCAATTATTAAATTAGAAATATCGTCTTCAATCGGCATACCTATAAAAATTATCCTGTCTTTTAAGAGCCTTGAATATATATCATACGCCCGTTCTCCCCTGCTTGATTGTTCAACAACCATAGGAATTAGACTCATTTGTTAACCTCCTCTTCCTTAATTTCAGCTTTTGAAATAACAAAATCTAATGCTTTTTCTTCTTTGATATCTTCTTCAATTACCGGCAGCAAATTTTTTTCCTTAAACATATCTTTTATCTCATTCACATTCTTTCTTAATGCCTGCGCTATTTTTCTTATTTCTTCATCTATTTCCAAAGGCGATACGGCAATATTTTCCCTGGCCGCTATTTCTCTTAAAACTAAAGAGGCTTTAACTTGAGTTTTAGCATTTTCCCTATACGTGTTTCTTAAGTTTTGTATATTATCTGTGTTTTTCAGTTCAATTCCCTTGTAACGCAAATTTGCTTCGGTTTCCCGGAGAATATCATCTATTTTCTTTTCAATTAAAAACTCCGGCGGATCAAATTGATTGTTTAACGCCAATTGTTTTCTCGCCTCTTTTTTTAAATTAATATTAGATATTTTTTCTTTAGTCTCTGTTAACTCTCTTTGAATATTAATTTTTAACTCTTCCAAATTTTTCAAATTACCGCACTTTTCCGCAAGGACATCATTAATTTCCGGCAATTTTTCCTCTCTGATATCATTTACCTTTATTTTAAAAAGGACCTCCTGGCCTTTTAACTTCTTATCGGCATAATCATCCGGAAACATTGCCAAAATTTCTTTCTCGTCTCCTATATTACTTCCAATAAGTTTATTTTCAACCTCAGGGAAAAACTCTTTACTGCCTATACGCAAAGTAAATCCTTTTGAAGATCCTCCTTTAATAGGATTGTTTTTATGAAAAGCCGTAAAATCTATTACAGCAATATCTCCATCTTTAATTCCCCTGCCGGAGACTGGAACAAATTCTGCATGTCTTTTTTGTAAATTTTTCAAAACTTCATCAATTTCTCCTTCAGAAATTTTACTGGCATTTTTTTGCAGTTTTAGGTTTGAATAATTCTTAATATCCA
Organism: bacterium; assembly: GCA_040754625.1. Lineage (NCBI taxonomy): Bacteria > bacterium. Next base: position 21,123 of record JBFMCF010000018.1, read on the forward strand.
ATACAGGTATAATTTCAACTGTAATTTCATAATCCAAAGACCCGTCTTCATTAAAAATTACGTCTTTAACTTCCGGACTGCCGACAAAATTCCAATTTTGTTCTTTTAAAATTTTTTCTGACGTTTCATAAATTAAATTTTGGGTCAGCCTGCCGTCAATTACATCTTTAAACCTTTGTTTTAATATTTCCAAAGGTATTTTTCCTCTCCTAAAACCATCTATACGGGCTTCTTGTCTGATATGATTAATTATAGAATTTCGCTCTCTCAACACATGGTCTTTATCAATATTAATTTTAATTTGCTTTTTGCTTTCTGATAAATCTGTTATTTGCAAAGTGCATCTCCTTATATAAATATTGAAAATAGATAATCGAAATTTGACCGCAATCTCGAATCTCAAATCTCGATTCTCAATTGCTCTGATTTTTGTCCGCTCAGGCGGACAAAAATCTGGTGCCGAGGGCGGGAGTTGAACCCGCATCCGCCTTAGGCGGACTAGATCCTAAGTCTAGCGCGTCTGCCAGTTCCGCCACCTCGGCGATAACAATAAAAATTCAAAAGTCAAAAGTCAAAATGTAAAATTCATGTATCACTTTGTGATCTTATTAAAATGCGAAGCATCCCTCAATTTTAACTTTTTCATTTTAAATTTTGAATTATTTTAAAGTGTGTTCCACCTGGTCAGCGGCCAATAAACAAAAACAGCTTTTCCCCTTATATTTTCAATTGGGACCGGACCAAACATTCTGCTGTCATAACTCTTATCGCGGTTATCACCCATAACAAAAAGGTTACCCTCCGGAACCGTATACGGCCCAAAATTATCTCTTGCCGAAAAATCTCCGGGTTGAATTTCTGACTCCGCACAAAACTTGTATGGTTCACTTAATATCCTGCCGTTAATAAAAACCTTTTTGTCCTTAATTTCAATAGTTTCACCTTCCAAGGCAATCACTCTTTTTATAAAATCTTTTTTTCCGCTTGATATTGGAGGAGTCAAAACAACAACGTCTCCTCTCCGGGGGTTTCTTACTTTGGGAAAATGATAAATAGTCGGAATACGTTTATCCAAAAATATCTCAACATCAATAATTGTTGCTGGTATCTTTACCCCGTAGATAAATTTATTAACAAAAACACGGTCACTTTGTATCAATGTTTCTTCCATGGACCCCCCATAAATATAGGTTGCCTCCACTAAGGTAGTTTTTATAAGAAGCGCTAAAATCAACGCGATTAAAAGCGACTGCCCGTATTCTTTTGCTTTTTCCTTTATTTTTTGTTTATCAAATTTCATATTATAAGACCTCCTGATTTCAATTAAATTGTAATTTGTACGAAAATCGAGAATCGAAAATAGATCACAATCGAGATTTTTTAATCTAATTTCTATTTTCGATTCTCGATTGCTCTGATTTTTGTCCGCCTGGGGCGGGCAAAAATCTGGTGGGCCGTGCAGGAATCGAACCAGCAACCCCCTGATTAAGAGTCAGATGCTCTACCAATTGAGCTAACGGCCCATGTATATGAAAATAGAAAATCGAGATTTGATCGCAATCGAGATTTTATTAATCTAATTTCAATTTTCGATTCTCGATTGCTCTGTCCCGATACTTATCGGGACTGGTGCGCCTAGGAGGAATCGAACCTCCAGCCCACGGATTAGAAATCCGTTGCTCTATCCAATTGAGCTATAGGCGCCTGTTAGAAAATCGAGAATCGAAAATAGAAAATAGACAAATCCAAAGAAATTCCTCAATCTAATCTCGATTTTCTATTTTCGATTGCTCTGTCCCGATACTTATCGGGACTGGTGTGCCTGAGTGGAGTCGAACCACCGGCCTACGGCTTCGGAGGCCGTCGCTCTATCCAACTGAGCTACAGGCACTCAAATAGAAAATCGAGAATCGAAAATAGACTGCAAGCGGAAATTCTATTTTTCTCTATTTTCAAATCTCGATTTTCGATTGCTCTATTTTTGTGCGAAGCGCAAAAATTTGGAGCGGGAAACGGGATTTGAACCCGCGACATCTACCTTGGCAAGGTAGCGCTCTACCAACTGAGCTATTCCCGCTTAAATTTAAACACTATATTAAAAATGTGTTAAAAGATATTATCATAAATATTAAAACAAAGCAAGTATGTCAAAACCTACTATTTAAATTTCTCTAAAGCCATTTGGGCGGCCAATTGTTCAGCTTGTTTTTTACTCTTTCCCCGGCCCCTTCCGCAAACAATATTATCAATCAATAACTCTACATCAAAAATCTTTTCATGCTCAGGACCGATTTCATCAACAATCCTGTAAATAGGGATTTTTTTAAGTTTAACCTGTGTATATTCCTGTAGCTGGCTTTTATAGTCGGCAATATTGCTGGAAAACATTTCTGCCTCCATATGTGCGATTATAAATTTGTACGCCTCTTCTAATCCTGAATCTAGATACACAGCGCCAATGATAGCTTCAAATGTATTTGCCAAAATAGAATCTCTGTCTCTGCCGCCAGTAGATTCCTCCCCGCGCCCCAGAAGCAAATAACGGCCGATATTCAACTGCCTGGCGTTTTTAGATAACACGGGTTCGCTGACAATTCTTGCCCGAAGCTTAGAAAGATTCCCCTCGTTTGCCTGGGGAAATTTCTGATAAAGATATTCACTCGTAACTAAATTCAAAACTGCATCTCCCAAAAATTCCAGCTTCTCATTATATCCTGTATTATCTTTCTGTTCATGGGCATAAGAACTATGTATCAATGCTTGATTAAAAATATGTAAATTGTTTATTTTAATTTTTAATTTTTTAGCCAAACCCTGCAGATCTTTTACTCGCTCTTTTCCTAAATTCACCCCGCCCTTCACCTCAACTTTCATTAACTGAACATAATTTTCTAAAAATTTATCTCTCTTTTTACCCGCTAAAAATAATCTCAGGAAGGGCGGGGTTCACCCCCTGCCTTTCCTTCTTCAAACTTTTTTCACTGCATTGTAAACCTCTTCATTATAATGACTCCGTTTTGCCCCCCAAAACCAAAGGAATTTGACAAAACCACATTTACCTCTTTTTCCCGTGGTTTATTGGGGACATAATCCAAATCACATTCGGGATCGGGAAACTCATAATTTATTGTCGGAAGGACAACCTTTTTATCTAATATTAAAGCGCATATTACACCTTCAATCCCCCCGGCTGCCCCTAAAAGATGCCCTGTCATTGATTTTGTGGAACTTATACTAAGTTTGTGAGCATAATCTCCAAAGACCTTTTTAATTGCCAAAGTTTCACATTTATCGTTCAATTTTGTCGACGTCCCATGGGCATTGATATAATCAACATCAGTTGGTTTTAAATTCGCATCCAGCAACGCATTGTTCATGGCCCTTGCCGCACCGTCACCCGTTAAGTCAGGCGAAGTTATATGATATGCATCAAGGCTCATCCCATAACCTGCCATTTCCCCGTATATTTTGGCTTTCCTGCTGACAGCATGTTCTAATGTTTCCAGAACAATAACACCGGCACCTTCACTCATGACAAAACCATCGCGCTCATTATCAAAAGGCCTGCTTGCCCTTTGTGGATCATCATTACGGACCGATAAACTTCTTGCCGCACAAAATCCCGCTACACCCAGGGGAGTTAACGGAGACTCGCTTCCTCCTGCAATCATTACATCAGCTTCACCGCGCTGAATGATTTTATAGGCGTCACCAATTGCATGTGTTCCCGTTGCGCAAGCCGTAGCCAGAGTGGTGCTTGGGCCTTTAACTCCAAGAATTATAGCAGTCTGGCCTGTAACCATATTAACAATCATCATTGGTATAAGAAAAGGGCTTACTCTTCTGACTCCTGAATTCAATAATACTTTATGCTCTTCTTCCATCGCCCTCAAACCGCCGATCCCTGAACCAATGACCACCCCAATTCTATTAACATCTTCCTTTGACAAATCAAGTCCCGCATCTTCCACCGCCGAACAAGAGGCATAAATACCATACTGGCAAAATTCATCCATATGCCTGATATCTTTTTTTGTTAAAAATTTTGATGGATCAAAATCTTTAACTTCACCCGCGATTCTGGTCGGATAACCGGATGCGTCAAATCTTGTTAAAGGGCCAATCCCGCTTTTACCAGAAAATAAATTTTGCCAAAATTCATTTCTATTATTTCCCAAAGATGAAACGACGCCAATTCCTGTTATTACAACTCTTTTCTTCACTCAAAAACTCCTTTTTTCGGTAACATACAAAAATAAATGAGCAGCCGGGATATTTTTCCGGCTGCTCATCCTGAGCAAAGCGAAGGTTCCCTTGTCCATTTTTTAGGATCCTTCGTCACTTCGTTCCTCAGGATGAGGGGTCGCCTGCCTGCGGTAGGCAGGAAATTCCCCGACCCCTTAAATAAATAGGGTATAAGTATTAAGCTATTCTTATACCCTTCTTTATGTTAATTTGAATATATTTGCCCTATGACTTGTGGGCGTTAATATATTTAATTGCATCTCCAACATTAATTATTTTTTCAGCCTCTTCATCGGGTATCTCAATACCGAATTCATCTTCTAACGCCATTACTAATTCAACCGTATCCAGAGAATCCGCACCTAAATCCCCTACAAAAGAAGATTCTGGTTTTACTTCTGCTATATCTACTCCTAATTGTTCAGCAACAATTTTCTTAACTTTTTCGTCAATTGCCATTAAAAATTCACCTCCCTTTTCAATGAGCAGATGATTTATCCGCCTCAGGCGGATAAATCATAGTTGCGAAGCCCGTCTGCAAATCGAACCCCGCACCTTTTACTCATTTAAATTATTTTTATACTAAAAAACTTTTTAATCTATGTTCGTTTTTCCACACTTTTTAAATAATAAAAAGATGCGGGGTAAATTCGACCATACAACTTAGCTGTGCAATAGCTTGCTAAGTTGTGGTCTCATTTACATTGCCATTCCGCCATCCACCCGTATAACCTCTCCGGTTATATATCCGGCTTTTTCTGAAACTAAAAAAAGGATGGCCTGGGCCACATCTTCAACCTGGCCCAGCCTGCCAAGCGGAATCTGTTTCATTAAATTTTCTTTCACGTTATCAGGCAAGACCTTGGTCATTTCTGTAGCGATAAATCCCGGCGCAATCGCGTTTACAGTAATATTGCGGCTGGCTACTTCCCTCGCTACGGTCTTTGTGAAACCAATTATACCAGCCTTGCTTGCAGAATAATTAGCCTGGCCGGCGTTACCAATAAGCCCTACGATTGAAGCTATATTAACAATCCTGCCCCACCGTTCTTTAAGCATTGGACGAATAACGGCTTTCGTACAATTAAAAACACCCTTAAGGTTTATGTTTAAAACCCTGTCCCAATCCTCTTCCTTCATCTTCAAAAGAAGGCCGTCACGGGTAATACCCGCATTGTTGACAAGTATATCTATTTTACCATACTTGTCAAGGATTTTATTGGTAACGTCAGAAACTTCCGTAAAATTACTCACATCCATTTTATAAGCCGACGCACTTCCGCCCAATCCTTCAATTTCCTTAAGCATATTATCGGCATTTTCCTGGCTGATATCAACTACAACAACTTTTGCCCCGTTTTTTGCAAGTCCTAAAGAAATAGCCTTGCCTATTCCCTGCCCCCCTCCTGTAACAATGGAAACCCTGTCTTTTAGCCCCATAAACTCTCTCCTTTTTTTATTTCTTTCCATTTTTCATCCATACAAATTATTTTTGCACCTGGATTTATTCTCTTTAATAATCCTGCAAGGACATTTCCAAACCCAACCTCAACAAAATTAGTTATTCCGGCACTTAAAATATAATTTATTGAATCATCCCATAAAACCGGTGATTTCATTTGTAATGAAAGCATTTTTTTTATCTCGCGTGGATCAGTCAGCGGTTTACCTGTAACATTGCTTATTATCGGAATTTTTGGAATTGAAAATTCAATATTTTCCATATAATGAAAAAACTCCCCGGCTGTTTCATTCATCAGCGAGGAATGAAAAGGCCCTTTTGTATTGAGAAATATTATCTTTTTTATCCCTTTCTTTTTCAGCTCTTCGCCGGCAGATTCAACCGCCTTTGATTCACCGGAAATAACAACCTGCCCCGGCGCGTTATAATTAACCACTTCAACAACCCCCGTATTTTTAACGCCGGCACAAACTTCCCTGATAAGATTTTTATCTCCGCCTAAAACTGCGGCCATTTTCCCATATCCGGGAGGAAAGGCATTTTCCATAAGTTCAGCCCTTTTTTTAACTAAACGCAGCCCTTCTTCCCATGAAAAAATTCCTGCGGCCACACAGGCTGAATATTCACCCAAACTGTGCCCTGCCAGGATGTCTGCGTAAATGCCGTGCTCTTTCAATAACATAAGATAAGCCATGCTAACCATAAAAACTGCCGGTTGGGTGTTTTTTGTACGCGATAATTCTTCAATATCTCCAAAAAACATAATACTGGTTAAATCAAAATCCAGAATTTCATTGGATTTATCAAAAATGTCTCTCAATTTTGAGTCGGAGTCGTATAACTCCTTACCCATTCCAATTTTTTGTATTCCCTGCCCGGGAAAAATATAAGCCAATTTAATCAACAGTTACCCCTTTTAAATTATTAATTATTTCATCAGCTTCCCTCAATATTTTATGTATGACCTCCTCCACGGGTAAAATATCCTTTATCATTCCGGATATTTGCCCGGCCATTACCGAGCCTTCTTCCACATCTCCCAATCTCGCGGCGGCATGCAATTTGCCGATTCCTAACGCCTCTAACTCTTCCTTCGTCGCACCCTGGCTCTCCAGGTGTTCATAAATACGTGTAAGTTTATTTTTTAAAACCCGGACAGGATGACCTGTATTCCTCCCAGTGGCAATAGTATCACGGTCGTTTGCTTTTAAAATCGCCTGTTTAAAATTGTCATGAACGGTGCATTCATTGGTTGCAATAAATCTTGTCCCTATCTGGACCCCGCACGCCCCGAGACATAACGCGGCTGTCAACCCCCTGCCGTCCGCAATACCTCCCGCCGCGATTACGGGAACATCAACCGCGTCAACTACTTGCGGGACTAAAACCAAAGTGGTCGTCTCTCCGATATGCCCGCCTGATTCCGTCCCCTCGGCAATTACCCCGTCAACTCCCTGGCGTGCTACGCGTTTTGCCAAAAGGACAGATGAAATTACGGGTAAAACCTTAATTCCCGCACCTTTCAGCCAATCTAAATATTTACCGGGATTACCCGCCCCTGTCGTAAGCACAGGAACTTTTTCCTCTACAATTACATTTAAAATTTCTTCCGCATCCTTGCGCATTAAAATAATATTTACTCCATAAGGTTTATTGGTCAATGTTTTTATTTTTTTAATCTCTTCCCTCAACATATCGGGCGGCATAGAGCCGGATGCTATTATTCCCAACCCCCCGGCATTCGAAACCGCCGACGCAAGTGCCGCATCGGAGACCCATGCCATCCCCCCTTGAATTATAGGATATTCAATGCACAATAAATCGCATAGCTTTGTTTTTAACATAAAAAACTCCCATTTTGTTTATAATGTTTTAAAATTCATCCGCCTTAGGCGGATAACTTTCAACTTTATAAGTCACTTACCATTTCAGAATACAGCTCCCCCAAACCAGCCCGCCTCCAAAAGCCGCGAGTAAAACATTATCATCTTTTTTAACCCGCCCGCTTTTGACAGCCTCATCCAAAGCTATCGGAATAGAAGCGGCAGAAGTATTGCCGTATTTATCAAGATTAATAAAAAACTTCGTTATCGGTATATCAAGTCTTCCTGAGATGGCCTCGATAATCCTTATATTTGCCTGGTGCGGAATAACTAAATCTATATCTTGCGCTACCATGTGAGACTTTTTTAACACATTTCTGGCCGAACTAACAAGATGTTTCACAGCATGTTTGAAAACATCATTGCCTTTCATCTTTATAAACTGGAGCCTGTTTTCCAACAAATGCGCGTTTATCGGATTTCTCGACCCCCCGCCAGGTACCATTAAAAGCTCACTAGCCCTGCTGTCGGTCCCGAGATCGAAAGCCATTATTCCCTGGTTATCTTTTCCGTTCTTCAGAATGCACGCCCCTGCGCCGTCTCCAAAAAGGACACATGTATTCCTGTCTGTCCAATCGATGATACGTGAAAAAGTCTCCGCCCCCACAACTAAAACAGTTTTATAAAAACCGGATTTAATAAACTGTTCCCCGATTGTCAAGGCGTATAAAAATCCTGAACAAGCCGCACTGACATCAAAACAGGCACTCGAAAAAGCCTTCAATCCTTTCTGGATAAAACACGCGGTTGAAGGAAAAGGCATATCAGGAGTGGCCGTAGCCACAACAATCAGGTCAATCTCATCGGGACTGATATTAGCGGATTCCAAAGCCAAACGCCCGGCTTTTACAGCCAAATCAGAAGACGCTTCTTTCTGGTGAGCGATTCTTCGTTCACAAATTCCCGTCCTGGCCTTAATCCATTCATCGCTGGTATCAACTATTTTCTCCAGGTCTAAATTGTTTAATATCTGAGACGGCAGATATGACCCTGTCCCTATTATCTTTACTCCCATTATTTTTTCCTGTATCTTCTATAGCCAAAGAAAGATTTTCTTTTATATGATCGTTAACTCTTTGCTCAGAAAAATCCCTTGCAACACGCAGGGCATTCATTATTGCTTTTGAATTTGAGCTGCCATGGCAGATTATACAATCCCCGTCTATTCCTAAAAGAGGCGCGCCTCCATATTCGGAATAGTCCATCCGTTTTTTAAAATTGTTTAATGCGGGGCGGAGAAAAAGCACTCCGAGTTTAGATAAAAAGCCTTTTGTAAACTCCTGTTTCAAAAGGGTCAAAATCATTTCAGCCGCGCTTTCGCCGAATTTCAGGACCACATTCCCTATGAACCCGTCACAGACTACGACATCCGCTTTGCCGTTAACAATTTCCCTTCCTTCAACATTTCCGATGAAATTAAAAGGCCCTTTTTCAAAAAAAGCATAGGCTTCCTTGATTAATTCGTTTCCTTTTGAATCTTCTTCCCCCACGCTTAGAAGCCCGACCCTGGGATTATCTTTCTTAAGTATATAACGCGCGTAAACATCCCCCATTATGCCAAATTCCAATAAATTTCTCGCCCGGCAATCCACGTTTGCGCCGACATCTAAAAGTATTGAATGCCCTGACAATGTAGGCATAACTGTCGCTATCGCGGGCCTGCTTATGCCTTTCAGCCTGCCCAGTTCAAATAAACAGGCAGTCATAACCGCGCCAGTGCTTCCCGCGCTTACCACGGCATCCGCTTTTCCTTCTTTAACCAATTTAACAGCCACAACTATAGACGAATCCCTTTTCTTCCTGACCGCCATCGCGGGCAATTCATCCATAGCAATCACTTCCTTCGCATTTACTATTGCTAAAGGCAATCTATGGCTATTGCTGTACTTGCTTAGCTCATTTTTAATCAGATTTTCATCCCCGACAAGAACAATCTCCACTCCAAGCTGCGATGCCGCTTTGACAGCTCCTTCCACTTCTATATGCGGAGCATTATCCCCGCCCATGGCATCTAATGCTATCTTCATGATGACTCCGGTAGGGGCGAACCCATGTGTTCGCCCTTCTTAATTGTGCAGACAAGGAGGTCTGCCCCTGCAATTTTACAATTCTATTTTCATCTCTTCCTGTCCCGCGTAATACCCGCATGCAGGGCAAACCCTGTGCGGTAATTTTTTCTCATGGCACTGCGGGCATGTTGATAAATTAACCGCGGTTAATTTCTTATTTGTCCGCCGCAAATCACGGCGGGAAGATGAATGTCTTCTTGTTGGTAAAGCCATTTTGGTTTTCCTCCTTAAAAAAAATTTTTACAACTTTATAATTTATATTTTTTTAAACTTTTTCTTTATCTCTGCCAGCGCTTCCCACCTGCTGTCAATTTCCCCCTTAATACAATTACATTTTTTTATATTTAAATTTTCGCCGCAATGAGAGCAAATGCCTTTACATTCTGTTTTGCATAACGTTTGTATCGGAATTGCCAGAAGTAAATCTTCCCTGATATCTTTTTCCAGGTTGATCTCTTCATTTTTTATAAAAACCGTGCTTAATTCCTCTTCTTCAATTTCATCTCCTGCTATTTCTTCATCTTTCAACCGGTACTCCCTATTAAATTCAATTTTTGCTTTCTGAGGGAAAAAAGTTAAACACCGGTTGCAAATCAGGTCCCACTTCACATTAATTTCCCCAAAAGCCAAAAAACCAAAATCTTCTTTTTTAAAACGGACATTTACTTTAACTTCTTCCAGTTTTTGCAATTGTACATGTTCTAAATTTAATTCTGACGGGTTTTCTTTAAACTCGATATCCAGCCCCTCATCAGGAATATCGCTAATTTTTATTTTCACTTGATACCATCCCCTATCTTAAAAATTCATCAATGGCCCGGGCAGCAACTTTTCCCGCACCCATTGCCTTGATAACCGTTGCCGCGCCTGTCACGACATCACCGCCGGCGAATACACCCTGGATAGCGGTGGCCCCTTTTTCATCAGCGACAACGGTCCCTTTGCCGGTAATTTTCAGTGACGGTGTAGCCTGGAAAAGCAAAGGATTGGGGCTTTGCCCTATAGCCGAAACAACTGTGTCCATCTTCATTATAAATTCCGAACCCTTTACAGGGATGGGGCTCCTTCTTCCCGACGTGTCGGGTTCCCCTAATTCCATCCTGATACATTCCATTCCCTCAACCCACCCGCTGATGTTTCCCAAAATTTTAGTCGGGTAAGTTAAAATTTCAAATTCAACACCTTCTTCCCTGGCATGTTCAATTTCCTCGTGCCTTGCCGGCATCTCTTTTTCACCTCTGCGGTAAACGATAGAAACTTTTTTTGCTCCAAGCCTCAATGCCACTCTCGCCGAATCCATAGCTACATTTCCCGCGCCGATCACAGAAACATTTTCCCCTATGGAAACCGGGGTATCATATTCCGGGAAACGATAAGCCTTCATCAAATTCACCCTTGTTAAAAATTCATTCGCCGAGTAAACACCATTAAGATTCTCTCCCGGCACATGAAGGAAATGGGGCAATCCGGCGCCTGTCCCAAGAAAAACCGATTTATAATTATCTTTAAACAATTCATCAATGGTTAAAATTTTCCCGACAACCATATTCAACCTGAATTCCACACCCATTTTCTTAATATTTTCAACTTCTATATCCAAAATCCTTTTCGGAAGCCGAAACTCGGGTATCCCGTATCTTAAAACCCCTCCGGTATCATGCAATGATTCAAACACATGCACGGTATAACCCATTCGTATAAGGTCCGCGGCCGCTGTTAACCCGGCGGGCCCCGAACCAATTACAGCCACTTTTATTCTTCTGGATTTCGATATTTTAATATCATTGGCCTGCCCGTTTGATATTTCATGGTCAGCGGCAAACCGTTCCAGCCTGCCGATAGCCACAGGTTCATGTTTTTTGCCCAGCACACAATATTTTTCACATTGTGATTCCTGCGGACAGACCCTGCCGCAAATAGCAGGTAAATTATTCTTTTCTTTTATCTTGCTGATAGCGGATCCAAAATCTCCATCCTGGATAAACCTGATAAACGCAGGGATATCAACCTCTACGGGACATCCCGTCATGCATGTGGGTTTTTTACATTGAAGGCATCTCGATGCTTCTTCCTTTGCTTCCATTTCAGAATATCCCAAGGACACCTCATCAAAATTTTTTGCCCTGACTTTGGGTTCCTGTTCCGCAACTTTTGTTCTTTTTGTTTTTATTTCCGGCATCCTGTCGCTCCGCTCCATTACAAATCACAAAACGAAAAATGTAAATTTAAATTTTCCAGTTTGCAATTTTCATTTTTCATTTGTCTTTTACACATTCTCCGCATGTAGCTTCTTTATTTAACATGTCCCTGTATAATAAAAGAGATTCTCTTTCTTCTTTTAAAAACCTCCTCTGCCTTAAAGAAAGTTCATCAAAATCAACCGCCAGCCCGTCAAAATCAGGGCCATCAACACACGCAAATTTCACCTTGCCGCCGACTGTAACACGGCAACATCCGCACATTCCTGTTCCATCCACCATTATCGCGTTTAAACTCACTGTCGTTGGAATATTACACGGTTTTGTCACCTTGCAGACAGCTTTCATCATAGGCAGCGGGCCTATTGCGATTACTTTATCAATATGGACATTCTCTTTTAACAAATTGCTCAAAACATCTGTGACAAATCCATGCACCCCTTCAGTCCCGTCATCTGTAACAATGTGCAGTTCATCACTTACCGCTTTCATTTTATCCCGCCAGAAAAGAAGGTTACTGCTCCTTGACCCGATAATAGAAATAACCTTGTTTCCCGCCTCTTTCAATGCCCTTGCCTGCGGATAAACAGGGGCCGTGCCTATCCCGCCGCCCACACAAACAACTGTACCATATTTCTCAACATGAACAGGGACACCCAGCGGGCCTGCGAAATCAAGGACAAAATCCCCTTCTTTTAAGCCTGCCAATTTTTCCGTGGTTTTTCCTACCTCCTGAAAAATTGAGGTTATGGTGCCTTTTTTCGTGTCAAAATCAGCTATGGTTAAAGGAATCCTTTCCCCGTATTTATCAATACGGAGAATAAAAAACTGCCCTGCTTTGGCCTTTTTGCTTACTGCTTCGGCTTCTATAACAAGTAAGTGCTGTTTTGGTCCCAAATTCTTTTTTTCTAAAATTTTATACATTCTTTCACCTTTTAAAAATACATTAAAAAACCCACAACAACCTGTGGGCCACTATTGAATTATTAAATTAATGCGCCGTATTAAAACAATTCTTCTTCTTTAAAAAAATATCCCACTTCAAACTCAGCCGTTTCCGGTGAATCAGAACCATGAATAGCGTTACGTTCAATACTCTCGGCAAAATCTTTTCTAATGGTCCCGGCTTCCGCGTTTACCGGATTCGTAGCCCCTATTAATTTCCGCGCGTCTTTTACCGCATTGTCCTTTTTCACCGACAACACTAAAACCGGACCGGAAATCATAAACTCCACAAGGCTTTTAAAAAAGGGTTTCTCTTCATGGACATAATAAAAACCTTCGGCTTTTTTTCTGTCCATTTTAATAAATCTCGCGCCGCTTATTTCAAAGCCATTATTTTCGAATCTTTTGATAATTTCTCCCGTAAATTTTTTCCCGACAGCATCCGGTTTAACGATAATTAACGTGCGTTCCATAAGACGGGTTCCTTTCTTTAATTTTGAAATTCGATAATCGAAAATTGACCGAATCGAAAATCTGTATTAATCACTTCTCAACTGTCGATTTTCGATTCTCTGTCCCGATGTAACATCGGGACTGGTGGGCCCAGTAGGACTTGAACCTACGACCCGCTGATTATGAGTCAGCTGCTCTAACCAACTGAGCTATGGGCCCTTTTCACAATTAACAATTAACAATTGACAATTATCAATTTTCAATTGTCAATCAGCATAAATATAAACTGTTTGTTATACCAAAAAACTAATTTATCACAAAATACACGGCCTTTTCTGATCTCAAAATCTTTATTATACTAATTTTTTTTATTGAAAGCAACAATTATTCTAAAAATGCCCGGAGTTTTTTACTCCTGCTTGGATGGCGCAGTTTACGCAATGCCTTTGTTTCTATCTGTCTTACCCGTTCGCGGGTTACATTGAAAGCTGCTCCTACTTCTTCCAAAGTTCTCGGGTATCCGTCTCCAATACCAAAACGCAGCCTGAGGACTCTTTCCTCTTTTTCCGTTAAGGTGGATAATACACCTTTCATTTGTTCCTGGAGCATTAAAAATGTTGCCGCTCGCGCTGGTGAAACGGCTGATTTATCTTCTATAAAATCCCCAAGGTGGCTGTCATCTTCTTCTCCAATCGGTGTCTCAAGAGAAATTGGTTCCTGCGCTATACGCAAAATTTTCCTGACACGATCCAGCGGGAGTTTCATTATCTCCGCTATCTCCTCGGGCCTTGGTTCACGCCCGTATTCCTGGACTAACTGCCTTGATACACGGACGAGTTTATTGATCGCCTCAATCATATGGACCGGGATGCGAATGGTCCTTGCCTGGTCGGCAATCGCCCTCGTAATCGCCTGCCTGATCCACCACGTTGCATAAGTGCTGAATTTGTAACCCCGCTGATATTCAAATTTATCCACTGCCCTCATTAACCCAATATTGCCTTCCTGTATAAGATCGAGAAATTGCAGGCCGCGGTTAGTATATTTCTTTGCAATGCTTATAACTAATCTTAGATTTGATTCAACAAGTTTCATCTTTGCGTTATAAGCTTCTTTCTCGCCTTCCTTTATTTTTAAAACTAATTCTTTGAGAAGTTCTTTTGGATAACCTGTTTCTTCTTCAATTAGTTTTATCTTTTTTGAATTAGCATGGATATCTCTGACTCTCTTCTCAACTTCATCTAATGTTAAATTCGAATTCATCCTGGCTTTTATACTACTACTTAATTTTTTGAAACCGCGTTTTTTAACATCAAACAGTTCCAAAACATTTAATCCTGTTGACTGTTCTACTTTATGGATCTCATCTTCTGCTTTTCTGATTCTTGCAACCTGGCCTTTTATTCTTGAAACAATCTTTTTAAATTCCCGGTGGCTGAAGTTAATTTTTTTAACAAGCTCTATCAATTTTTGATAAGATTTATCCTTATCGGTCTGAATTGACTTTTTTTTCTTTACCTTTAACTTGCTCTTTTTTAATTTATTATTTAAAGATAAAAATATTTTTCTTTCCTTTATTATTTCCAGTAAAAGTTTTTTTACACGTTTTAATTCCTCTTTTTCCTCATTCGGGGTCAGGGTTTCCCGGACCCCGATATTTATCACATCTTCTATTTTAATTTGTTTTTCAGATAATTTTTTATATAAATTAACCGCTTCATCAAGCATAAAATTAGTCCCGATAACAAGATTCTCTACATGTTTTTCTCCAGATTCAATTGCTTTTGCCAGTTTAACTTCTCCCTCTCTTGTCAAAAGCGGGACCCTCCCCATAGCGCGTAGATACATCCTCACAGGGTCATCTATCTTCACACCTTTAGGGATGGACAAATCAATCAGGACCTCTTCATGCGGCATTTTTTCTTCCGCATGTTCAATCCCGACACCGGAAACCACATTTATATTCATTTTTTTGAGTTTAATAAGAAATTCATCAATCTGGTCAGGATGAATTACTTCTTCCGGTAAAAAATCATTTAATTCATTATATGTAATATAACCTCTTTCTTTGCCTAAATTTATCAATTCTTTTGTAACTTCCAATTCCATTAGGTCTTTTTTCACTTTTCTTCCCTCCTTTTACGAAGTAATCAATTTCTGACGAATTGTATTCTTTAATTCCTGGTATTTTTTCAATAAATCTTTTACACAGCTATCATCATTTTTTTCCTGATAAAATTTTATTTCGGACGACAGCATTTTAAGTTTGTCCTGCACCGTGTTAATTTTAATTTTTTTTATATAATCCATAAGAAACTTTTTCTCATCTTCATGATAATCAACTTCTTCACAGACCAATTCGGAAAAAACACTTTGTATCTCTTTCTCGCCCTGGTATTGATTCAAAATATGGTTTATATCAATATCTTTACCGTCAGAATAAGAATTCACAAGTGTTTTATAAAGACGCCCGCATATTATATCTTTAAAATTTTCACCGGACAACTCTTCTTTTGTCATCGAAATAAGATTTGGTTTTTTTATTAAAAGCTGTATTAATCTCTTCTCAATATTTTTATTCTTATTTTCAATATGTATTTTTTTTGATAAAGTGTTATTTCCCCGTTTTCCTTCCCTTAATTCCCGCAAGGTTAAAAGGACAATATCCTCTTTAAGGTAGAGCTTATCGGCAATTTTTTTAATATAATTATCTTTTTCAATTGGATTTGATGAGTTATAAATAATATCTGCCAATGCCTCTATGACCCTGGTCTTACCGGAAATTGTCCTGATATCATTTTTCTTCAAAGATTGATTAAAATAAAAATCGAAAAAATCAAACGCTGAATCCCGCAGTTTTAAAAAGGCATCCTTCTTCTTTGAAAGAAGAAAAATGTCAGGGTCCTTGTTGTCCGGCAGGCAAAGAACTTTTACATCAATACCCTCTTTTTTTACTAATTCCATTCCTCTCAATGCCGCTGACTGTCCGGCTGTATCCGGGTCATATACAAAATATATCCGCTCGCACAACCGGCTTAACTGGCGAATTTGGCCGGCGGTCAAAGCCGTTCCAAGCGTTGCAACAGTATTTTCCATCCCTGCAATCTGCATCCGGATAAGATCAAAATATCCTTCGACTATAAACACACTACCTTCACTGCGGATATTTTCCTTTGCAAAATTTAGTCCGTATAAAATTTCACCTTTATGATATATTCTAGTATCTGGTGAATTCAGATACTTAGGAAGGCTGGCATCCAGAACGCGCCCGCCAAAACCTACGACCCTGTTTTTGGTATCAAATATCGGAAAAATAATCCTGTTTCTAAACTTGGGATAATCACCGCTTTCACCTTTTACCAAAAGGCCTGCCGACAACATTTCACCGGGCGAAAATCCCCTGCTCAAAAAATCGTCTTTTATTTTTAAGGAAGAATATCCCAGTTTGTATCTGGAAGCGATCCTCCCATTTATTTCCCTGCCTTTTAAATATCGCCTCGCATCAGCCGCCTCTTCTGAATGAAGCAGATTTTTATGATAATATTCACTTGCCTCATTCATTAATTTCAACAACCTTTTTCTTTCCTTTTCCGCGGTATCTTGTCCTTCTTTATAAGAAATTTCAATTCCTGACCGTTCTGCAAGTAGTTTTAAAGCATCCGGAAATTCAATGTTTTCTATTTTCATCAAAAAGCTAAAAACGTTCCCTCCCATACCGCATCCAAAACAATGGAATATCTGCTTCTGTGTATTTACAATGAATGACGGGGTCTTTTCTGCATGAAAAGGACATAGTGCCTTAAAATTAGCACCGCTGTGCTTCAATGAGACATATTCTGAAATGACATCGGCAATATCATTCCGTTCCCTGATTTTATCAATTATCTCTTCTGACACAAAAGGCATAATAAAAAACTCCATAAATGACATGATAAAATTGTTATATATGCCAAATTTTTAAACACGTCAATCGAATTCCGTATATATCAATAATAGACTTTTACAAGATACAGTCCATCCGCAGGGAGTAAAGTCCATTTTTCTTTCATTGGAATATTTGATTTTAGCGCCTTTTTTATAATATCAGGGTTAAATCTCCCTCTTCCCACCTCAAGCAATATCCCGCCAATTTGCCTAATCATTCCTCTTAAAAAACTCTCTCCTGAAAAATTTAAAATAATCTTATCCTGTTTGGCAATAATACCCAATTTATATAAATTTCTGACTGTATTTATTTTTTCCCTTCTCTTGTCAGTTAATGAAAATTTTTTAAAATTGCGGCTCCCGGTAAAAAGGCGCGCTGCTTCCCGCATAATATTTATATCCAGATTATAAGGACAATAAAAAACTAATCCTTTTTCAAAAACCGAATATTTTTTAGAAATAACATACTGGTAGTCCTTTTTTTTTGCTGAAAACCGGCTGTGAAACTCAAAAGGTGCATCTTTTACTTTTAACACCCGGATGTCACCCGGTAATAAAGCATTTAAAGCCTTTTTTAGCCCTTCGTTTGGAATCGATCTTTTTGTAAAAAAATTAACCACCTGTGCTTTTGCATGAACTCCCGCGTCTGTCCGTCCAGCTGCTATTAAACCGGGCTTTTCTTTAAGTATTTCTTCCAATCTATCCGATAAAACACCTTCTATTGTTAAAAATCCCGGTTGTTTTGCCCAACCGCGGTAATTAATACCGCAATATTCCAGGGTCATTTTGATATTACGCATTTTTATATTGACTAAATAAAATTAACAAGTAAAATAACACTCTGTAACAAGGGGGCAAGACCCCTTGTTTTAGATTATGAGCATGCTCAAAGACAACAAAGGTATAATTTTGGCTTCCGCTTCTGTCAGGCGGAAAAAATTGTTAAAAAGCCTCGGGATTAAATTTAAAGCTATTCCCGCCAATATTAAGGAGAATATATCTTTTCCAAAACTTTCACCTTCCAGAATTGCTGAAAATCTCGCGTTGAAAAAAACAAAATATATTTCTCAAAAAAATAAAAATAACATCATTATCGGGGCAGATACTGTTATTGTTCTAGGGGATAAAATTATAGGTAAGCCAAAAAACAAAAAAGATGCCTTCCGGATACTCTCACTTTTATCCGGAAAAAAACATCTTGTTATTACTGGTCTGGCCGTTATTGATACAAAATCATCTAAATTTATTTCTGGCTTCGCAAAAAGCACAGTTTGGTTTAAAACGCTCTCCCCTCAAATAATTAATGAATATATCAAAACATCCGAACCCATGGATAAAGCAGGAGCCTATGCTTTACAAGGAAGAGGAAAATATTTAATTTCCAAATTTTCAGGTCCGGAAGATAATATTATAGGCCTTCCAAGAACAAAACTTAAAAATATGTTAGAAAAACTAAAAATTGTATGAGCCTGATAAATTAAAGGCATAATTTACGCTTTTTACTTTATCCACAACAATGTTCCCTGATGAAAAATCCAAATTTGTCATTCGTCCGCTTCCCCAGCCATATTTTATTCCAAATATCATGCTTGAATTCTGGGAAAGAATACCTGAACTAACTGATATACCATAATTATCAATATGCATTGGCTGGGATGTGCCGTTATCTTTAACTTTTGGCGCGGTGGACCTGTCTGTAAAAAAACCGAATCTAAAAGGCACATTGTTATCAAGCATATATTCAGACCCAAAATTGAGGTTTATTACTTCATTAATTTCAACCCTCGATATTTTCTTTTCGTAATCCTTTAACGATAAATTCAATTGATAAATTTCTTTATCATAACCCACGGGAAACATATAAGTGATATCTGTCGCAAAACATAATTTTTTATCTGCCTCCCATTTTAATCCAAGTATAAAACTTGGCGGAACAATAGATGTGTAACTTACCTGTTTTTCAAGATAATAATTATTGAATTTGCCGCTCGTACTGCCTAATGAGGCGGTATAAGTATAATTTCTTTCAATTATGTCTATTGTGTTTGATATTTGACTGCCTGTTTTGAAGGTCAACCCAATGTTAATTTTATCTGCTGGTTTATATAAAAATCCAACTACTCCCATTCCTCCTAAACCTTTTCCGCTGTTTTCAGAATTATTTTCCGCTCTCAATTCCGATACTGAATCACTTGCCTTATAATAATAAGTATCACGATTTGCAATATCCAAATAACGAAAATACACTGTAAATCCCAGGGAAAATCTCGGGTTTAATATTTTTGCGATACTTGGCCCTATCAAATAAGTCTGATCGTTACTTACCTGATCAACCCTGATATTATTAAAAATAATACTTCCCATCTGCAAATCACTATATTGTTCATGCATTTTATACGCATCATATTCGGGTACAACAATAGAAAAACCAAATTTGTATTCTCCTGCGTCTTTTGCCATCCCCCAGAAGGAAGGGACAAAAGACAAAGAGGTAAGTTTTTCTTTGGAATCAGCAAGAAATTTTCCTTTAATTGCTTTATACTCAAATATTTGTGAAGAAACTGAAAGATAGGATATTTTTAACTGAGTCAAGCCTGCCGGGTTATAATAACAGGCCTCTGCACCATCTCCTATGCCGACAAATGTTCCGCCAAGTCCCGCGGCTTTTTCCCCCACCAAAACCTGCTGATTATGATATTCATCCGCGGATATCGGGTATGCAAACAAGATAAAAAAACATAAAAACAAGAAAATATTTTTTTTACTCATTTTTATTTATCCTCCTATTTGCTGCAAAAAACTCTTTATATCTGATTAAAAAATGCAATTTGTGTGTGTAGTTTGTAATTTGGGATCAAATTTTCTATTTTAAATTTTAAAATATTCCGCACCCAAATTACAAACTACTAATTACTAACTACTGCAAATTTTCGATACAAATGTATCGAAAATTTGATGGCGGGGCCGGCCGGACTTGAACCGGTGACCTCTGACTTGACAGGCCAGCGTTCTAACCAACTGAACTACGACCCCGCAAATAGAAAATCGAGATTCGAAATTCGAAAATAGAACAAAATTTCTCCTCATTCAATTTTTTATTTTCGATTTTCAATTCTCCGTTTTTTGCGCTTAGCGCAAAAAACTGGTGGGCAATACAGGACTCGAACCTGTGGCCCCCTGCGTGTAAGGCAGGTGCTCTAACCAACTGAGCTAATCGCCCTTATATTTCAAACAATTTACTTCACTATTTGAACCTGTAACCCTCCGCCTCAGGCGGACGGGCCAAGCAAAAAGAGATTTTGAAATTAAAAATTTGCCGAATTTAAGATTTCATAATTATACTCATTTTTTTTGTCTTGTCAAGGCAATCTTCCTGCTTTTTCTGTAATATTCATTTATCTTTTCTGCAACATAAATTATTTTTTCATTACCTAATTCAGGCCAGATTGGAATCGATAAGACCGTCCTGGCAGCTCTTTCACTTTCTAAAAAATCACCTTTTTTATAGTTCAGAAACTTAAAGGCCTTTTGTAAATGCATGGGAAGAGGATAATAAGAAACACTCTGGATTTCATTATTTTCCAGGTAATTTTTTAAATTTTCTCTCTTTTTTATACATAGTGTATACTGATTATAGACGTGTTTATTCCCGGGAAATTCGACAGGGAGGACCATATTTTCAGTGGGTTTAAGCATATTATTATAAATCTTTGCAAATTCTCTTCTTTTCTCCGTCCATCTGTCAAGATGCTTTATTTTAACCTTCAATACAGCTGCCTGTAAAGCATCCAGACGGCTGTTTGTCCCTATAAAATCATGAAAATACTTTTTCAGAGAACCGTGTTCCCGAAGCATCTTAAGTTTGCGCACCAAATCTTTTCTATTAGTTAATACCGCCCCGGCGTCTCCGCAGGCCCCCAGATTTTTTGAAGGGAAAAAACTCAAAGTGCCGATATCACCAATAGTACCGGCTTGTTTTCCTTTATATTCCGCGCCGATAGCCTGCGCGGCATCTTCAATAACAACCAATTTATACTTTTTTGCGAGTTTAATTATAGGGTCCATATCTGCCGGATACCCGTATAAATGGACAGGCATGATTGCCCTGGTTTTTCTGGTTATTGCTTTCTCTATTTTACTTGTATCCATATTAAATGTCCTTGGATCAATATCAACAAATACGGGCCTGGCGCCGGCCAGACAAATCGCTTCAGTTGTTGCCATAAACGTGAAAGGAACACTGATAACTTCATCTCCATGTCCGATATCGAATACCCTCAGGGCCAAATACAGGGCATCAGTACCCGACGAAACACCTATTGCATATTTAGTGCCGCAATAACGGGCCAATTCATCCTCAAACGACTCTACTTCTTCTCCCATAATATACCTGCCGCTCTCCATAACTCTTTTGACAGCTGCATCAATTTCTTCCTTTATTAAGTTGTACTGCCTTCTCATATCTACTAACGGAACGTTCATTTTTTCTCCTCTCCTAAATAATCTTTCAATGCTTCTTCCCAATTTTGGAGAAGAGCATAACCTTTTGTCTTCCAGGCATAATTTTCCAAAACAGAATTACGCGGCCTTTTAGCCGGACGTGCCAGTTGTGAAGAATCTATTGGTTCAACTATAATCTTATTAATATTGCCTGATAATTCAACAATTTTTTCAGCAAATTCAAACCAGCTGCAAAATCCCTGATTAGTTAAATGATATATGCCTGTTTTACAGCCTTTTTCCAAAAACTCATTTATACCCTTTGATAAATCCCTGGTGTAAGTAGGCGATCCAACCTGGTCATTAACAACCTTTAAATTTTTGCCGGATTCTATTTGCTTTAAAATAGTTTTAACAAAATTCCTGCCGTTAATACCAAATAACCATGATATACGGACAATGGCCCACTTATCCAAAATACCCTGCACAAACTTCTCACCATCCAATTTTGATTTTCCATAAATACTCATCGGATTAGGCGCATCATTTTCCAGATAAGCATTTTTATTCTCACCATCAAAAACATAATCGGTACTTATATAAATCAAAAATGCTCCGCTTTTTTTTGCGGCCTGCGCAACATTTTGTGTCCCCGTACCGTTTATCAAATAAGCCTTTTCTTTATTTAATTCACATCCATCGACATCTGTATAAGCCGCTGTATGGATGATAACATCAGGTTTAACCTCAAAAATTTTCAATTCCGTATCGGACATTGATGTAATATCTATCTTTTCCTCTTCTTTAAACTCAATTTCAGAAAACCGGTTACCTGTGACCGGGCCGTAAAAAGGAATTACTTCAAATTCTTTTTTTTTGAGAAGTATATCGCATAAATCGGAGCCCAACATCCCATTTGCACCAATTACAGCTATTTTTAATATGTTTTTTCTCTTAAATATTTCCATAATTTAATAAAAACCCCGAAAATCAATTAATATCGATAAATTTATCTATAGAATCTTTATTTAATATAAAATCAGCCAATATATACAAATAATCGTTACCTGGATTATTCTCTTTTTTTATTTTTAGGTCCCCATATGATTCTAAAGATCGTATCTCTTTCTCAAGGGCTTCGCTTGATTTTTTTGGGACATAAACCGCTAAATTAGCTTTTATTTTTTCAGGACTTACCTGTTCAAAAGAAAAACCCGCCTTCGCTATCTGTGTCCAAAAATCAGGGACCTGAACGTCCTTTTTTGCGGCTATTTTTTGAACAAATTTAGTAAAATCGCTGTTCTTATTGTCAAAAAATACCACACCCCCCTTTTGTAATGAAATATTTTTGGCAATTTCACCAAACCTTTCGATTTTTTCCCCGCTTTTCAGTTTTTCTTTTAAAAACCTCCTGATTAAAATTTTATTACTGGCTAATATTATTTTACCGGGCATAATAACAAAGGAAGACAGCTTTCCCCTGTTTTCTTTCTCCCCGTTAAAAAATATTTTATTTTGAAGAATTTCTATTGATTTCAGCCTGTCATTTCCGCCCAGAGATTCTTTCAATAATTTCTCTAAAGCTGCCATTCTCGCCCTTGCAAGGCTGTCTTTATCCTTCACCTCAATCTCAATTGTTTTCCCCGCGACCTCCATGGAAAATTTATCTGCCAAATCAATAACCACCAGGTAATCCATTTGCCCGTTTTTATTTTCAGGGAATGCATATCCTTTAATATCCCTGATAGAAATTAAAGAAACAGCTTTCAAAACAGCTTCATTTTTTAAAGAATTCTTTGAGTTCTTTTCCAAAATTTCATTTACAAGACCCAGTATATCCTGATTGGCGCTTTTTTCGAGATTAATCCTACAATAGGCAAAGGCATTGTCGTAAAATGCCGCTGACACTATCCTTCCGGATAAGAAAACAAATAATAAACATAACAAAAATTTTGAATTTTCAATCTTGAATCTTGAATTTTTCCCCATCATTCCACCGTTACACTCTTTGCCAAATTTCTTGGCTGGTCGATATCAACTCCTAAACGCAAGGCTATATGATACGCCAAAAGCTGCAAAGGGATAATTGAAAGAACAGGAGTTAATATTTCTATTGTTTCAGGAATAGTAAAAAAACAATCTGACATTTCTTTCACTATCTTATCATCTTTATAGCCAACCGCAGCAATAATACCCTGCCTTGCCTGAACTTCTCTTAAATTACTGATCATTTTATCATAAACCTGGCCATGCGGGACCACGGCCACTACAGGCATGTTTTCGTCAATTAAAGCAATCGGACCGTGTTTCATCTCTCCCGCGGGATACCCTTCAGCGTGGAGGTAAGAGATTTCCTTTAATTTTAAAGCGCCTTCAAGCGCAATAGGATAATTTACCCCCCTTCCAAGATACAAAAAGTTTTTGTATTTGAAATATGTTTTGCTGCATTTAATAATATCTTTATCATTATTTAATATTACTTCAACCTTCTTAGGAAGCTTTAATAATTCATCAATCACCTCTATTAATTCTATTTTTGAAATACTGCTTCGTAATTTTCCAAGGTATAAGGCCAAAAGATATAAAGCAGTCAGCTGCGCGGTAAATGCTTTAGTTGAAGCGACCCCCACTTCGGGGCCGGCGTGCGTATAAACTACTCCATGCGATAGCCTTGTAATACTGCTGTCTAAGACATTGCATATCGAAATTATTTTAGCACCGCTTTTTTGCGCCTCTTTTACGGCGGCAATTGTATCAGCAGTTTCTCCCGACTGGCTGATAGCTACAAACATTGTATTTTTATCAATTATAGGGTCCCTGTAACGAAATTCCGAACCGATATCCACTTCAACCGGGATCCTTAGAATCTTTTCGAGGATAAACTTGCCGACCAGCCCTGCATGATATGAAGTCCCGCACGCGATAATTATTATCTTTTTTATACCTTCCAAATCCTTGCCGGGCAGATTCGGCAGATCCAGGTATATCTCTTCTTTATCTTTTGAAAGCCTGCTTTTTATATTTTCTTCAATGACACGCGGCTGTTCGTAAATCTCTTTTAACATGAAATGCCGGTAACCGCTTTTTTCCGCAGTGATCGGATCCCATAAAATTAACTGGACCTTTTTGTCTGACCGTTCCAAAGAGTCAATATTATATATCTGCAGGCCCTTTTTTGAAATTTCCGCGATTTCCCCGTCTTCAAGAAAAATTACCTTTTTTGTATAACTAAGTATTGCCAAAACATCCGACGCTATAAAATATTCTCCCTCCCCGACACCAATAATTAAAGGGCTGCCCAAACGGGCGGCATATAATTTATCAGGCGTTTTGAACGAAAATATTGCCAACGCGTATGACCCTTCAACTTCTTTTAGTGATTTAACTATTGATTCCAATAAATTTTCACTTTTACTGTTTTCTTCAATTAAATGGGCTAAAACCTCGGTATCGGTATCAGACACAAATTTATGTCCCAGTTCTTTCAATTCTTGTTTAAGAGTAAAATAATTTTCAATTATCCCGTTATGCACCAAAACCATTTCATTTTTACAATCAATATGAGGATGTGCGTTTTCCTCTGTAGGCCTTCCGTGTGTAGCCCACCGGGTATGACCTATGCCGGCAAAACCGTCAATTGTTTCTTTCGAGAGTTTTTCTTTTAACCCGGCAATTTTCCCTTCTATTCTGCGGCGTTCAATCTTTCCATTGCTAAAAACTGCCACACCCGCGGAATCATACCCGCGATATTCCAGCCTCTGCAAACCATCCAGCAATATAGGAACAACCTGTTTATTGCCTATGTAACCTATTATCCCGCACATACAATGACTCCTTATTTTTAGTAATTCTACTTTAATAACGTCAGCCAGTCAAGAAAAAAGGCGAATTTAGGCATCAATTTGACAAAATTCAAGAGTAATCTTGACAATTCCAAGGTTATATGATATGTTATATGCCTTATGAACAGAAAAAACGCTGATAATTATGCCGCCGTTTTAGCGGCCGGCAAAGGAACAAGGATGAAAAGCAATTACCCAAAAGTTTTGCATCCTATTTGCGGGAAACCAATGATCCAGTATGTTTTTGATACAATAGATACCCTTGCCGTAAAAAATATATTTGCGATTATCGGCCATCAAAAAGAGATATTTTTGGAAAATCTGCCTGAGCGGGTAATCCCTGTAATTCAAGATAAACAATTAGGTACCGGGCATGCCATAAGCCAGTTAGGCAGTTATTTCAAAAACAAAAACGGCACATTAACGGTCTTATGCGCTGACACCCCCTTTATTTCAGCGGATACGCTAAAAAACCTTTTAAAACAACATCAAAATTCCCAAGCGTCAGTAACTGTGCTTACCTGCCGGCTAAAAAATCCGTTTGGTTATGGAAGAATCGTTAAAGAAAACGGAAAAATCAAAAAGATTGTTGAAGAGCTTGATGCTTTGCCTGGCGAAAAAAACATAGACGAAATTAATACGGGCATTTATTGTTTTGAAACAAACGCTCTATTCAGGGCTTTAAAAAATATACGGGCGGACAACAATAAAAAAGAATATTATCTCACGGATGTTATCGAAATTCTAAATTCCAGAGGACATAATATATCTACATTCCTTATAAATAATGAGAATGAAATCCGGGGTATAAACACAAAAATTGACCTCGCATGGGCGGAAAATTATAAACGGAAGAAAATACTTGACCGTCTCATGCTCTCGGGAATAACCATCACTGACCCGGGTACCACTTTTATTTCTGAAAATACTAAAATCGGGACGGACACCATAATTTATCCTTTTTCTATAATTGAAGGGAAAAACATCATAGGAAAAAACTGTTCTTTAGGTCCCCAGGTGAAAATAAAAAATTGTATCATCGGAAATAGAAGTGAAATATTTTTTTCAGTTCTAAAAGAAAGCACTATAAAAGACAAAACCACTATTGGGCCATTTACGCATATCAGGCCCAGAAGCATAATTGATAATGACTCACACATAGGCAGTTTCGTGGAAGTCAAAAAAACTTCTGTAGGCAAAAAAACAAAGATCGGGCATTTATCTTACCTGGGTGACAGTATAATAGGAAATAATGTCAATATTGGAGCGGGAACAATAACCTGTAACTATGACGGTATTAAAAAATATCAAACAACTGTGGGGGATAACGCTTTTATTGGAAGTGATTCCCAGTTGATCGCTCCCGTAAAAATCGGAAAAGGATCATTAATAGGAGCTGGTTCCACTATTACCAAAGATGTGCCTTCAAACGCTCTATCTCTATCAAGAATAAAACAAGTTAATATTGCGGACGGTGCAAAAAGAAAATTTAAAAGTAAAAAACAGGAGAAAATATGACATCTGTTAATCACGAAATAAAAATATTCAGCGGGACCGCAAATATAAATCTTGCCGAAAATATTTGTAAATATCTGAAACTTCCACTGGGAAATTCTGAAACTTCAGTTTTCAGCGACGGCGAAATACTTGTGAAAATCACTGAAAATGTCCGCGGGGCTGAAGTGTTTATTATTCAATCTCTTTGCAGCCCGGTAAATAACAACCTGATGGAGCTGTTAATCATGGTGGATGCATTAAGAAGGTCATCTGCCAGTAAAATCACGGCTGTAATTCCATACTTTTCCTACGCCAGGCAGGACAGAAAAACCGAGCCGAGGGTCCCGATAACCGCCAAACTTGTCGCTAATTTAATGACCGAGGCTGGAATCGACAGGTTACTGACCATGGATCTCCATGCGGGACAGATACAAGGCTTTTTTGACATTCCCGTGGATAATCTTTTCGCAACACCGGTCCTTCTTAGCCATTTTACAAATCTAATAAAAGAACCTGTGGTCGTATCTCCCGATGCCGGGGGTGTTGAAAGAGCGAGGGCTTTCGCAAAAAGGCTGCATGATTCCTCTTTGGCCATAATTGACAAACGAAGGATAGCCAAAAATGAAGCAGCGGTATGCCATATCATAGGTGAAATTAGAAATAGAAATATCATAATTCTTGATGATATAATAGATACTGCGGGGACTTTGACCAAAGCTGCCCAGGCTTTAAAAGAACAGGGAGCGAATAAAATATTCGCCGCGGGCACACATGGTATTTTATCGGGACCGGCAATTGAAAGGATAAACGGATCTCCAATAGAACAAATAGTAATTACTGACACTATCCCGTTGCCTGAAAACAAATATTCCCCAAAAATAAAAGTTTTATCTGTATCTAATTTATTAGGCGAGGCTATTATCCGGATTTACAAAAATAATTCTGTAAGCTCGCTTTTTGTATAACGTTCATTGTTTTTTATCAGTGTAATCACACTTAGAAAGGGAAAATTTATGGAAGTATTTCAATTTGAAGCAAAAACAAGAATCCAAAAAGGCACTAATGCGTCCCGCCGGATCAGAAAACAGGAAATAATCCCCGGCGTCCTGTATGGAAGCGGGAAATCCCTGCCTCTTGAATTTGATTTAAAAGAATTCAAGAAAATAGCTAAAAAAGTACACGGCGGGCATGCAATAATTAATTTAGCCATAAAAGAGAAAGAGGGAGAAACAAAAAAAACAACTCTCCTTAAAGATATACAATATGATATAGTCAGTGATGATATCATTCATGTTGATTTCCAGGAAATATCTCTGGATAAAGAACTCATAACTACCGTTCCCATTGAATTGGTCGGAATTCCGGCCGGGGTCAAAGACGGCGGCGTTCTGGAACAGGTCTTGCGGCATTTAGAAATTAAAGCGCTTCCGATGAAAATACCCGAAAAATTCACGCTGGATGTATCAAGCCTTACTATAGGACATTCTTTAACAGTAAACAGTATAGCCTCGATAGAAGGAATAACAATTTTAACCTCTAAAGATAAAACCGCGGCAACCGTTTTAGCGCCTTCTAAAGAAGAGGTAAAGACACCTGCTGAAGTTGAAGCTGAAGCAGCGGCAGCAAAGGCTGAACCTGAAGTAATAGGTAAAGAAAAGAAAGAAGGCGAAGAAGCTGCTGAAGGCGAAAAGAAAGAGGCAGGAAAGAAAGAACCGGCGAAGAAAGAAGAAAAGAAAGAAGAGAAAGGGAAAAAATAAACAGAGTGATAAGGGTCATGGGTTGAGGGGCAAGGGTAAAATAACTCTCTTGACCCTTGCTGCTTGACCCTTTTTTATTTCGCGATATTCAATCCAAGGTTATAAATTGCGATAATATTTCATAAGGAATTTATCATGTATCTTCTGGTTGGCCTCGGCAATCCGGGTAAAAAATACGAAAAAACAAGACACAACCTTGGTTTTATGGCAATTGATGAATTATCCGCCAAATATGATATTTTACTTCGGAAACACGAGGATTTTTACGAAATTGGCAAAGACGAAATTCAAAATGAAAAGGTAATTTTATTAAAACCTCTTACTTTTATGAATAAAAGCGGAGAGGCTGTTTCATATCTTGCCCAAAAAAAAGCTATCGATTTTGCAAAAATACTGCTTATTTATGATGATTTAAACTTGCCTTTAGGAAAATTCCGCATCCGCCCGAAAGGCAGCGCCGGCGGGCATAACGGAATGACATCCGTTATTGAAAGCCTTGGTTCAAAGGATTTCCCGAGATTAAGAATCGGGATCGGTTCTCCGGATAATATCCCATGGGAAAAATATGTCCTTCAGAATTTCTCTTCACAGGAAGAAAAAACAATCCGGAATTCATTAGAAAAAATACCGGAAGTTGTTGAAGTTTTTATTCAAAAAGACATTGCCGCGGCAATGGAGTATATAGGCAGAATCAAATAAACAAGGGGGCTTGACCCTTTGTTTCAATCTTACCGGACCTTTGAAAACTGGACATATTTTTCACAGAACTTTGACACCTCGAAAATAAATTTCTTTATTTGATAAGTAATTAGCTGATTTCAGGCAGACGTAGGCACTACGTTTTCTTTTAGGGAAGAAATAATTTTGGGCGGGATTGCGCAGC
>JBFMCF010000019.1 GCA_040754625.1 bacterium
TTGTTACAGTTATCAAACAATATATTGAGTCACACAATCAAAATCCAAAAATATTTGTCTGGACTGCTTCTGTCGAATCTATTATGGATAAAATCGCTATAAGTAAAGATCTGTTAGAGACACTACAATAGGAACAGCAATAGCCTTTTATCCGGAAAGGAAGAGATAAAATGATAAGCAAAAAAATTATTTTTACAGTTTTATTATTTTCGATAATTTTTCCCGTCAGGAACACAGTTTTTGCTGTTTCCGTGGAAGAAATGATGAAGGAATTGAAATGCCCCAAGGACCAGGAGAGTTTGGAACATCAACACGGCTGTCCTGAACATAAAGAGATGCTTTCATTATTGGAACAATTGGTAAAGGATGGAAAAACTAAAGACGAAATTTTAAATATCTTTGCCGATAAATTCGGGCCGGAATCTCTTGTTAATGTTCAGATGAAAGGATTCGGTTTGTTATCTTATCTGGTGCCAATTTCAGGGTTATTTTTAGTGTTTATTTTGATTTTTATAATCATAAAAAAATGGGTTAAAAGAGAAGAAAAAATTTATCAGCACGAACAGGAGATGGTTAATGCCTCTTCCGATTTTCAGGATTATGATATAATATTTGAAGAAGAATATGAAAAATTTAAAAAAGAGGAATAGGAATAAAGGAGCGTAAATGATTCTTGTTGTTGCAGTTATATTTTCAGTATTATCTGTTCTTTATATTCTATATCCGATTTTTTTAAAAAAAGCTAAAAATGAAACCGTTACAGGAAAAGGTGTAGAAGAGCAAATGAACATCCTCATCAAGCAAAAAAAACAGATTTATTCTCTGCTAAAAGATCTGGAATTTGAATATGAGACAAATAAGATTTCAAAAAAGGATTTTGAAAAATTGAGGGAAGAATATAAGATAAAGGCCATTCTCATCATTAAAGAAATAAAAGGCCAAAATATAGAATGCAAAAACTGATACAGGAAATTGCGTTTTTATCAACCGAACTCTGGAAGGAATTTATTTATGTCCTGCCGTTTTTTATTTTAGGCGTGGCAATCGATTCAGTTATCAGGACATTCAAGCTTCATTTGAAACTGCGAAGCGCGATCGAAAAATTGGGATATTTTGCCATTCCCGGGGCAATGCTTGCCGGGGTATTGAGTCCTGTTTGCGCCTGCGGTATACTTCCCGTGGCCGTTTCACTCCTTATTAACGGTGTTCCCCTGGCTCCTGTAATGACTGTTCTGGTGTCCAGCCCGTTAATGAGTCCGAGCGCATATACATTGACGGCATGGGAGTTAGGCAGGGATTGGGCTAATGCCAAGATTGTTTCAAGCATTTTTATGGGGCTGTTTGCAGGATATGTTACTCTTTTTTTCCAAAAAAAGTATTTCAAGTCAAATGAGCTTTTCAAAGGTGAAACACCGAAGCACGATGTGCACGACCCTGATGCTGATCCAAGGATTCAATGTTTGTGCCATGATAAATTAAGCAACCGCCTTGCAAGCGAAGGTAAAAACAAGTTTATTATTTTCGGAGCAAAATTCCTGGAAGGGTTCTGGGCCATAGGTAAATTTACTTTAATAGGCCTGACAGTGGAAATTATCGGGCTGAGATATCTTCCGACCGAACTGATAGAAAAGGTTATTTATTCCCGCAGTCCGTGGATGATTCCCATTGTAATTATTTCAAGCGTCCCCCTTCATGTAAATCAAATAACAGCTGCGGCAATTCTTTATGGTTTTATAGAAAAAGGCATGACGATTCCGTGGGGTGTGGGGATGGCTTTTTTAGTCGGCGGTCCTGTGACCGCTTTGCCTGTAATGGCAACATTTCTGGCAATGTTCAGGAAAAGGGTTTTTTGTTTGTATCTTGGAATCTGCCTCATTGGTTCATTAATCGTGGGATATACTTTTTATTTTTTAGGGAAACAGTTGGGGTAAAATTTAAAACAAAAAATATTACAAGAAAGGTGTTAATTATGGGATGTTGTAATCAGGACCATGAACATGCGAAAGCTTTTGAGGGTAAGTGGTACCAGTTTCCCCCTATTCGCAATGCTTCTATAGCAGGAGTTATTACAGGACTGGCGTTTCTGCTTGCCCACTTGTTTCACATACCATCATGGATCGAGAAAGCATTATATGTAGTAGCAATGCCTGTCGGTGGTTATTACTGGATACAGGAAGGAATTGAACAGATCAGGGAAGAGCATGAAATCAGCATCGATGTCCTCATGCTTGCGGCGGCTGTCGGCGCAATGATACTTGGCATGTGGGACGAGGCGGCAACGCTGGTTTTTCTCTACGGCATAGCGGAGGGAGTGGAAGAGTTTACCTACTCGAAAACCAGGCATTCCATCACGAAACTGCTTGATCTTGTTCCGAAAGAGGCATATCTTTTAAAAGACGGGAAAGAGATAGTTATTCCCGCAGAACAGTTGAATGTGGGTGATTTGTTCCGTGTGCGCCCCGGCGAGACCATTGCTACTGATGGTATCGTTATCGATGGCCGGTCGAGCGTCAATGAGGCTCCGGTCACCGGCGAGTCGATACCTGTTGAAAAAAACAAAGGCATGAAAATTTTTGCTGGAACATTGAACAAGGAAGGCGCGTTGACAATCCAGGTAACAGCTTCATTTCAGGATAATACACTGTCAAAGATCGTCCATCTTGTCGAGGAAGCCCAGGAACAAAAGAGCAAAAACCAATTGTTCATTGAAAAATTCGGGAGGAAATATTCTCCAATCGTTCTTCTTACTGCATTATTGCTGACTGTAGTCCCTCCTTTGTTCGGCGCAAGTCTTTCCGTGTGGGCTATACGGGCAGTGGTTTTGCTTGTTGCCGCCGCGCCATGCGCTTTGGTAATGTCCACGCCGGTGGCAATTGCCGCAGGAATCGGAACGGCAGGCCGAAACGGCGTATTGATTAAAGGCGGAATGCACCTTGAAAACCTCGGTAAGGTAAAAGCTATTGCCTTTGATAAAACAGGCACTTTAACCAGCGGGAAACCGATAGTAACTGATATTATTGCAGTGAATGGAACTCCGTCTGATTTGATGACCATCGTCTGTAGTATAGAAAGGTATTCAGAGCATCCTTTAAGCAGGGCGATCGTTAAAAAAGGAAAAGAGTTGAATTGCAAACTGTTTGAAGCAAAAGATTTCGAGTCCCTCAGCGGATTTGGCGTCAAGGCAACCATAGCCGGCAAAACAGTTTTAATAGGAAAACCGGAACTGTTTAGAAATTTTGGCTGGCAGGCGAAAAACACAGTTGATGTAGATAAGCTGCGAAATGAAGGAAAGACGATAGTGTATATCGGCACAAGTGAGCGTCTGGAAGGCGTCATTGCAATCAGAGACGAAATACGGCCGCAGTCAAAAGGTGTTATTGAAGGATTGAAAGGCCGTGGTTTTGGAGTAATGATGCTGACTGGTGACAGCGCACTTACATCTGAAGCAATAGCAAAAGACATTGGGATACAAAAAATCAGGGCTAACCTTAAACCCGATGAAAAAATAACCGCCATCAAGGAGATGAAACAGAAATATGGAGCTGTTGCAATGGTTGGTGACGGTATCAATGATGCCCCTGCCCTTGCCGAATCAACTGTGGGCATAGCAATGGGAACTGCAGGGACGGATGAGGCGATAGAAGCGGCGGATGTGGCCCTCATGGCGGATGATCTGGAGAAGGTGGCGTATGCTATACAGCTGGGAGCGAAGGTGCGTCGTATCAGCAGGCAGAATATCATTTTTTCACTCGTCCTTCTTTCAATTCTTATTCCTCTGGCGCTGTTCGGTATTATGGGAGTTGCTGCTGCAGTTGTAGTTCATGAAGGATCGGAAATAATCGCTGTTTTGAACGGTTTGCGGGTGGCAAAGTAATGAAGGGATTTAAATGAGAAATTTAGCAATTTATATTTTTTTAGTATTTTTTGGAATTACTTTTGCTGGCTGCAGTGTTGCATTGAGGGAGATAAATAAAAAATCTCATAGTTACAGAACTGATATTTTTAATGAAGTTAAAGAAAGCGATAGCCCTGAAAAGGGATTTGTTGATTTAATAATCAAAACATCTCTCAAAACACATACTGAAGATTATTATATCCTTGAATCAAAAAAATCTCTCCATGGAAAACCAGAATATCCATTTTTGATAAATATTGGCGGACAGGCAGCAATGTGCAAAATTAAAGGACAAAAAGAAATCATACCTTTATACGATGAAAAAGGAAAAAAGACAAAAGATGGCGGAGAGGGCGTAAGATATAATCTTGAGAAAAAAATCAGACTTGCTGCTGGTTCATATAATATATTTTTTGGGTTGCCTGAGGAAGAATGTTTTAAAGAGCTTGAAGTGATATTAAAAGAGGGAAATCAGTATATCATGGAAGTTAAACCTATTTATAAAAAAAATAATAGACGAGTTCAAAGCTTTTTGTATGGGGTTAAAGAAATAGATGTTTCTCTGGATAGCACTATCATTCGTTGATGGCAAAATGATGTTTCATTCAAACTCAAAACAACCTTCATCTGTTTTAACCGCAATGGGTGTCCTGCCTGAAGACGCATTTTCCGCTGTCAGATTCAGCCTCGGATGGTGGGCGACAGAGGAAGAGATTGATACCGTTATAAAGGCAGTGGCAGATTGTTTTTTAAAACGAAAAAAATATTGATAATGATATGAAATTGTAATGTTTTAATAGGGGTAGGTTCAAAACCTGCCCAAATGTAAGGGCGAATAATTATTCGCCCTTTTTGATTTGTATTTATTGGCAGGCAGACCCATGTGTCTGCTCTTATTGTGAAAAATGAATGGAATCTTGTGGTGAAAAATGGTAAAATATAAATTTAGTAAATATATAATAAAATTATTATAAAAAAGGGAGGAGAAAATGACTGCTTTAAATAAGGAAAAAATAATTAATAGTTTGAGCGACTTACCCGAGAAAACTACAATTGAAGAAGCAATGGAACGTTTATATTTACTTGCAAAGATTGAAAAAGGAATTAATCAAGCAGATGAAGGTCAATGTGTTTCTCATGAACAGGCGAAAGAAAAGATGAAAAAATGGTTAGAATAGAATGGACGCCACAATCTTTAAACGATATTGAAGCTATAGCAGATTTTATTGCAAAGGACTCAGATTATTATGCTCAGATGTTTATAATAAAAGTTTTTGACACAGTGGAGCGTTTGGAATTATACCCCGAATGTGGACGGGTTCTTCCAGAACTAAATCGTAAAGAAATTAGAGAAATTATTTTTGGAAATTATAGGATAATCTATAGAATAAAAGAAGACTTAGTAGAAATACTTACAGTTTATCATTCTGCAAGGCTGCTAAATGATAGAATAGAAAATTTGTTATAATAAATCATTTGGACTTTGTATTGATTAAGTTGTTATAAAATATATAAAAAGGAAAAAATATGACCTAAGAAATTTAAGATTAAAAACATCACTGCCTAAACTTTATAAGAGCGAGGTTACTTCAACCTTATAAGGCATGGCACAATAAATCCTGCATCACAGAGGTGGTCTTCTGACCAGCACTTGTGATGCAGGTCTATGCTCGAAAGGGTATAGGGCAGTTCCGAAAGGGGCTGTCGCTGGTTCGGGAGACCATTTTTGTTTTTAGGGTAATAACTATGAATATTTATTCGTATCTTCCTTTAATAGCAGTTTTTGGTTTTTTTTCTTTAATGGTATCGATTTTTTTTAGCATATCCAGAAAATATTTTCTAACCATTCCATTTATTCTCATATGTCTAACTACTTTGATATGGCAGGGAAGCTGGACTATTCTATTCAATATCAAGAACGAAAAATTACTACCCTTGTTTATAAAAATTGGATATTCAGGGATTATTCAGACGAATTACAATTCGTCATCAGGCCATTGTGCCGGCGAAAGCAATAAAAACAGGATTGATAAGTTTAAAAAGTTATTAACCGACGGAGTAGATTTGGAGATTAATTTGCAGGATAATCTGCCAGTGATTTACGGGGATAGTAAGGAACTGGGGAATATAATCGCGGAAATAGGTATAAATGCCATTGAATCAATGGATAAAAAGTTACAAAAAAAATTGATAATCAAGACGAAACAGATAGAGGTGCAGTCAAAGATGGAAAATAGATGGAATAAATATGTTCAGGTAGAGATAGGTGATACAGGCTGCGGGATACCCGAAAAAGATTTAGGCAAGATATTTAATCCGTTGCATACCACGAAAGACAAGAGGATCGGTTTAAATTTGACAATAGCGCATAGGGTAATAGAGGCACACGGAGGATTTATAGATGTTAAGACGAAACTCAATTAAGGTACGAGTTTTTTTATAAATTTCCCATTGGATTTTGAGCCATCCACAGAGCATGTGAAAACGGATATTGATGCCTATAGAGATGGAGAAGACGTTTATAGAGGCGGGGTGAAATCCGATTCTGAAAAAGAGAAGCAGGATATAAAAAAACTATTGTCGGAACATAGAAAAAAATGGGGCATTTAAGTTTTTAGGCTCTGTAAAAATTGTGGTATGATAATAAATTATTGGCATTAATTATTTTTAATAAAAAGATAGGAGAAGAAAATGACTAAAGAAAATTTAATAATTTTGATGTTAATTTTGGGGCTTTCAGTGAATTTTAGAATGCCGGTTTTTGCGGAAGAAGGGCTGCCAGCCGAATTGAAATTTGAAGTGGAAATGGAACGAACAAAAGGGGATAGAGAAAAGACAGAGAAAATATATTATGATTTTATTCAGCGTTTTTTTAATGAGATTAAATTGGAGACGAGTTTAAAATTAATAGAAGAGTTTGGAACAAAATATCCGGATAGCAAATATATGGATGATATTGAATGGTTTAATCTAAATGTCAAAAGATATATTTTACATAATTATAATGAATTAAAAGATGGATATTCGAATTTAATAGAGAAATATGGCGCGATTAAATTAGATAAGGATAAAACAGAGATATCGAAAAAAGAATTGGAAAATGAATTGGCTGAACTGAATGAATTATTAAAAAAGAGAGAGGAATTAGAAGATAGCCTGAAAGGCATCGATGCTGGGAAAGAATTTGAAAAATATTTTGAGATAGGGAAACTATACCGTGAATTTGCGGATTTTAAACAGGCAGAGGAATGGTATTTAAAAGGAACAAAGGTAGACCCTGAGAATGAGAAGACCGCGGAGCTCTTTTATGAAATGGGAGATATGTACAGATTTGTGGGATTAAAAGCAATTCCAATAGGGACAGAAAGAACAAGCATAATACAAAGATATTACGGGGCCAACGAATGTTACAAGAAGGCATTGACTTATTATTTAGAAGTTTACAAAAGGTATCCAAAAAATAAATTAGCGCCGAAGGCGTTGGAAAATGCGGGCGATTTATATACACAAATAGTATGGGAATTAAGAAAACCTACAGAAGAAGAATTAGAAATGCAAAGACTTGGAATGCCTGAAAATGTTGGAACCCTCATTCCTATATTTTACCTTGATAAATCCGCTGAGATGTATGAGAAGATATGGAGGGAGTATCCGGAGTGGGAGGGGAGAAAAGAAATGCCGGGGAAAATATATGGCATATATGCGCAGCTAATGAGGTCAGAAGAATCTTTAAATATCGAGTATTGTAAGAAATTAGTGGAAATCGCAAAAGACTTGCCTATTGATGTTAAAGGGGTAAAGATATTTTTAGAAAGGGCAGAAAAATATAAGGAGTTATATGGAGAATATCCAAAAATTACGCGTACACGTTGGATTTCTGGTGGTTATCTTGGCAATATTGATATGGCTATTAAACAAACAGAAGAATTAATCGAAAAGAAACAGAAAGAACAGGAGGGTGGAAATAAATGAAAAAGGAATTATTGCTATCGTTTATTTTGTTAATTTCACTTTCCTGCATATCTTTTGCAGCAATAGATACAACTATTACACCCGAATATAATGGAGGACAACCATTTGTTCGTCCTATGGCTGGAGGACAAGTCCATGTTACATGGTCAAGGCCATCAGATACAACTAATTTTTATTATGACAGTGCAACGAGACATATATTTTACGAAGTTCAATTTAGAAAAAGCGACACCACATGGTATGCTTACTATCCAGAGGGTATAGATAACAAAAAATCTCCAAAAGATCCTACTACGATTCTAATAAATGCCATTAATAAAGATGAACGTGAAGGAGATCTTTTATCCTACAACAGCACCCCCACACCCAACTACTACGGATTTGGGGTAAAAAATTGGACAGATACAACAGTAACATTGGATTTAAACAAACATTATTTGGTACATATTCAGACCGGGAATCCATCAGGCGGAGAGGACTTGTTTTATTATTCCACGAATGTAGTCGCGTCACGAAATGGCAGTACAAATACATATTTTTATCGTATACGAAGCAGAGTAGAAAACAGTTATGGTAATGTGGAGGTAAGCCCGTGGTTTCCAGATTCAACAGGAGCAGAAGTAGGAGTTGATCCAATACCGCAAGGTGACAGCACAAAGGTATATTTTTATAGTGTTTACGAACCTTTTGGCGAAGAAAAAAAAGATTCAACGATTGCGGCAACTTTTGTTTTTAGTCCTATGAAATCGTCAAATGGGAATGGATTAGTTTCAGTTTTGCCATGTTATTTATTAAAAAGGGAAGATAATTCTTATTACTATTTTTATGATAAAAATGATACGAATGCAGATGAGATGTTGAATGCCTTTGAGTATGGAATTGGCGGAAGCGGGCCGGATAAATATAATACAGCTGGGATATTACATCAGGTAGAAGATGTATTTGGGACAGTGCGAGTTGATATAGACAGTGACAGGCATATAACAATAGCTCGTTTGCCAATAAAAGGTAATGTTATAGGTTATTTTTACTCATTGAATTCCGGCCGTCTGGATGAATATATTTCAAGAAGGATAAGCAATTTCAGAGAGATATTATTTACCAATTCAAGTGAAGATAACTTAGTCACGATAAAAGGTAATTTAGCGCATGAACTACAGCATTTAATCCATTATGGATATGATCCATCTGAAGAGACATGGGTGAACGAGGGTTGTTCAGGATTGGCAAAGGATGTATGCGGTTATTTTGGAGAGACATGGAAAGAAGTTGAAAGATTTTCAAAAAAGCATGGAAATGAACAATTGTTTCCGTGGGATAAAAATGTAGAGGATCGTTATGGTATCACAGCGTTATGGACGATGTTTCTACAGGAAAAATTCGGCAGGGAGAGTATAAAGAAATATGTAGCAGATCCAGTTCATGGAATAGAGGTGTTTCGGTCAGGCGGATCTTTAAAATAATATAACATGAATTCTTTTTCCTGAAGAAAAAAAATTAAAAATATTGTTGACAATTATAAAAAATCGATATATTATTTCAGATATTCCCATTAAAATAGGAAATAATGAAATGGTATATCTAAAATTAATTCAAGAACTTCAAAAAAAGGAATATTTTGTATTTTCCATTAATGATCTTTTTATCCTTTTCCCGGACGAAAATAAAAAAACTCTTCATAATCAATTAACTGAGTGGATTAAGAGAAAATATATTATCCGTTTAAAAAAAGGGCTTTACGAATTGACAGATAAGGGTTCTCCTGGTGTCATTCTCCCTGATTTATTTGTCGCCAACAGGCTATTTACGCCTTCATATATTTCAATGGAGACAGCCTTGTCTATTTACAATATTATTCCGGAGGTTGCTTTTGGTGTTACTTCAGTAACAACAAATGTGACCCGTGTTTTTAAAAATATCCACGGACAATTCAGATATTTTTCCTGCCGGCCAAAGGCATTTACCGGATACACGATTAACGAATATTCCGGTTTTAAAGTGGCTATTGCAGAGAAAGAAAAAGCCGTTGTCGATTTTTTGTATTTCAGGTTCCGTGGCAGTCAGTCGCCGGATTTTTCAGAGGAAAGAATCGATAAGGACATTATTAAAAAACTTGATTGGAGCAAATTATTTTACTACTGTGAGTTATATAACGAGAGAGTAAAAAGTATGGCTAAAAGATTAAAGGAGTTTATTGATGCTGACCTTTGAGGGATTAATGGAACAGGCGAAATTATCAGGATTGCCTTTGAACAAACAAAGGGCGATTGTCCGTGAATATGCCCAGACAATTATTTTAAAGGCCATTTACCAGAGTGATTTCGGCAGAAAAATATTTTTTATGGGAGGCACAGCTTTAAGATTTGCTTATGGATTAAAACGTTTTTCTGAAGATTTAGACTTTAATACTCGAAGTGTATCTTTTACGAATTTTAAAGAAATTCTTCAAATTTGCAAAGGTGGTTTGGGAAAAGAGGGTTTTGAGTGCGAGATTGCACAAAAGGAAAAAGGGTCTCTTCTTGTTGGGCAATTGAAATTGACCAATATTTTACAGGCATATAATATAACATCGTTAAAAGAAGAAAAATTAATGGTTAAAATAGAAACAAACAGGCCTGTATGGGAAATGAAAACAGAATCCGACGTCATTGACAAATTCGGTTTTCTTTTTACAATTTTATTAATGGAAAAAGGCTCGCTCTTTTCTGAAAAACTTTGCGCTCTTTTCAGCCGCAACAGGGGAAGAGATATCTACGATACAATATTTATGCTGCAAAAAAGATTTCCTATAGATAGTTCTATTTTACAAATAAAAGGCTGGAAAGATGACCCTAAACAGATGATTTTAAAACACGTTGAAAAGATTGACAATAAGGAATTAATCCGTCTGGCAAGACAGGTTGAACCATTTTTACTTAATGAAGAGGAAAAGGATTTTGTAATTAATGCTGGGACATATATAAAAGCGATACTCAACAGTTATGGGAATGTTTAAATTGGGGCTCTTTTGATTTTCAAACTCAAAATAACTTTCATCTGTTTTAACCGCAATGGGTATATCGCCTGAAGGCGCATTTTCCGCAGTCAGATTCAGCCTAGGGATATGGACAACAGAGGAAGAAATTGATACTGTCATAAAGTCAGTAGAAAAACTGGATGTTAGTTATTAAACAATCAATATTAAATTTTTATCTCTATTCCGGTTTGTTTTATTTCGTGGGTAAGCGAAGTTTCTTCTTTAAAATCTTTGGGATTAAAACCGATTGGTTCAATAGTTATATTTTTATCAAATATCCTTTTTCTCCAAAGATACTGCATTGCTTCCCATGGGTCATTAAATTTAGAGGAGATGATACACAAATCAATATCACTCCACTTGTGTTGTTTACCTTTAGCATAAGAGCCAAACAAGAATATATGTTGAATGGGAAGATTATCTGTTTTTAATAACTTAATATATTCTTTTATATGTTTTTTTATTTTTTCAGGTATTCTCTTTTTAACCATAAGTAAAGTTTTTTGGTAGTTAATAAATATTTTTCTGTAAAATTTTTAGTACATTTCTTATAAAAAGCTAATTTTATATTATCATATCTCGCCGCGATATTAAAAGTTGAAATAGTTCGTAAATCCTGAATTTGCTGCTCTGTTAATTTTAATTTTGAAAGAAAAGCCAGCTTTTCTAGATCATGAATAAAGGGTGATGGGTGGTTAGTTTGTTTAACTACCAATCCTTTTAGGATTTTTTCCAAAGTAAGGTGACAGAAAAAAAGACATGCGTCATAACGTTTTATTTTAAATAATCCTAAAGCAGTTTTCCAATCTCTTTGTGCAGTTTCTTTCCAATAATCTATTTGTTTATTGACGTTATTCATAGAAATTATCTCTTATAGCTTTCGATAAATAATTTATCGACATTTCCGACCATGCCTAAAGCAGATTCATAGATAGCTTTAAATTTTTTTCAATTAAGATTATATCATATACACAAAAAACTCTCAATAGTTAAAAATCATTTATAAAGTAACCGGTCAGTTACCAGTGGTAGCCGCAACCTTTAGTTGCGTGAAAACGTTGAAATAACAAGGATATTCTCACGCAAGCTAAAGCTTGCGCCTACCGAAAACCACCAATAACTGACCGGTTACTTTATAAACCTCTAAAATGCTTGACATATTTTTTGTTTGCGTTATAATATCGTTATGCGATATTGTATTACGCTATTAATAATCTTAAGTTATGAGTATTGGGGAAAGATGATATGTTAGACAACATCGAAAAGAACAAAAAATCTGCGGTTATGCTTATTATTCTCTTCGGGATAGTAAGTTTATTTGGTGATATTGTTTATGAGGGTGCGCGCAGTGTCTATGGGCCATTTGCCAAAACCATTGGAATGGACATTGCATTGCTTGGACTTATAACCGGCATGGCAGAATTTCTTGGTTATTTTATCAGGTTTGTTTCTGGTTATCTTTCTGATAAAACTAGAGCATACTGGATTTTTACAATTTTAGGATACGGGATGCTTGCAAGTATTCCTCTTATGTCAATGGCATCGGGATGGCAGGTTGCGGCAGTTTTCATTATCTGTGAAAGGCTGGGTAAGGCTGTCCGAAGCCCTGCCAGGGATACTATTTTATCACAGGCAACAAAACAAATCGGGACAGGGTGGGGTTTTGCGTTACACGAGGCGATGGACCAGATAGGTGCATTTCTCGGCCCTTTAATTTTTACCGCGATATTTCTCGTCGGAACAAATACCGAAAAGACAGTATCAGATTACCACAAGGGCTTTGCATTATTATGGATGCCATTTATAATAGTCATGATAACTGTGATGATTGCTTTTTTTAAAATGCCTGACCCCGAAAGATTTGAGACTAAACCTGATTTAAAAAACCCTCCGGATAAATTATCAAAGGTATTCTGGCTGTATACGGTTTTTACTTTTATTACAACATTAGGTTTTGTCAGTTTTGTAATATTGGGATACCATTTTAAAGATAAAAATATCACAAGCGATGCGCAGATTCCCATGTTTTATTCGATAGCAATGGGTATTGACGCTATTTCCGCCTTAATAATCGGAAAGATTTATGACAGATTGAAAGAAAGTCATAACGATGAAAGAGCGGGGCTTATAACTCTTATTATTATTCCACTATTTACTTTGCTTATTCCGATTTTGGGTTTCATAGATAATGTTTTATTTATTGTAATAAGCGTTGTATTGTGGGGTGTTGTGATGGGGATCCATGAGACCATTATGAAATCGTCCATCGCTGATTTAACGCATTTTAAGAAAAGGGGGGTTGGATATGGAATATTTAACACGGCGTACGGCCTCGCAATGTTTTTCGGAAGTTTATTAATGGGTGTGTTATATAACATCAATGTAACATTAATAATACTATTTGTTGTAGGTGTTGAACTTATAGCTGTAATCCTGTATTTTATGCTTTTTAGAACGATTAAAAAGATAGAACCAGTCCTATGAAAAACAAGTTGTTGAGAGATATGTTTCTTGGTTTTATTAAAATTCATATCCTTTATCACGCGGATAAAGAAGAAATATACGGCGTCGATTTTAAAAAAGAACTTAAAAGGCATGGATATGAAATATCTTATGGGACATTATATCCGATATTTCATAAACTTTGCGAGAATGGATTATTGCAGGTAGAGTCGAGAAATATAAACGGGAAAATACGAAAATATTATTCAATTACCAAAAAAGGGGAAAAGGTATTACATGAGGCAAGGAATAAGGCAAAAGAACTTGCGGAAGAAATTTTAGAGTAATTTTTGAAAGGAGAGATATGCTGCTTGTTGAAAAAATGGAATTAACTGGCCGCTGGTTGTTTAGATGGCGCAGTTACTTGCCTCTGTTTATGGCCATTCCTGTTTTCGCAGGGCTTAATCAATTTACCTATCCATTTGGGAGTCATTATTATGACCAGATATGGGATTTATTCTGTCTTACTATAGCGTTTGTGGGACTCATGGTGCGTATCATAACTGTTGGATATGCCCCTATATGCACATCTGGCCGAAATACCAAAGAACAAGTTGCTGACACGCTCAACACGACAGGGATGTATTCTATCGTCAGGAATCCTTTATACTTTGGAAACTTTCTTGTTGGTCTGGGAGTATCCTTGTTTTTGCGGGTATGGTGGATTCCATGTATTTATCTTTTTGTCTTCATTCTCTACTATGAGCGCATCATTTTGGCAGAGGAGGCATTTCTTCGGGAAAAGTTCGGGCAGAAATACACGAGTTGGGCAGAACAGACTCCTGTTTTTATTCCCCATTTTCGTCAA
Organism: bacterium; assembly: GCA_040754625.1. NCBI lineage: Bacteria > bacterium. The sequence continues at coordinate 14,194 of JBFMCF010000019.1, forward strand.
TGGTCAAAACCGGCTATTCCATTCAATTTTCGTAAGGCATGCCGACGGGAATACCAGACACTGTCTGGTATTGTTGCTGTTTTCTATTCTCTCGAACTTATGGGTGAATACCGAGTAAGTCATACCCTGATGGCCGATAGGATGTGGAATGTTATTGCACTTGGGGCTATAATCATCTTCGTGACGACAAGATTCGTTCATAGATATACTGACATTTTAAACTAATAAATCCATATATTTGAAATGGATAAATGAGGTAGATATATTATATGAAGTTAAACCGTATAGAATTTATGCTAATCAATAATCCGTTGAGAGCATTCATTCAAGAAAAATATGAATTTAATATTTTGCGAAAAATGTCTTCAAAGAAAAATATAGAAACAGCATTAGAAATTGGTTGTGGAAATGGAGAAGTATATTTATAGACATTTCGGAAATCCATCGAGCAGCCACTGGTTTGGGTTAAAGGCAAAAGAGGCAGTTGAAAAAGCGCGGAAGAGAGTTGCAGTTCTACTAAATTGTCAACCTGATGAAATAATTTTCACATCCGGCGGAACAGAGTCGAATAATTATGTTATTTTAAGTGTTGCGGAAACATTCAAAGAAAAAGGCAATCATATAATAACGAGCATAATTGAACACCCGGCAGTTATAAATCCGTGCGGACATCTTGAGAAAAAAGGTTTTAAAGTAACATATCTTCCTGTTGACAAATATGGTGTGGTCGACCCTTGTGATGTTGAAAAGGCAATAAAGCCTTCGACCATTCTTATAACAATAATGCATGCAAATAACGAGGTTGGCACAATCCAGCCCATTGCCGAAATTTCAAAGATTGCAAGAAAAAGAAATATCCTGTTCCATATTGACGCGGCACAAAGTGTAGGAAAAATCTCCACAAAGGTTAATGAACTGGGTGTTGATTTTTTGTCGATAGCAGGCCATAAACTTTACGCTCCCAAGGGAGTAGGGGCTTTATTTATGAGGAAGGGAATAAAGATTGAACCTTTGATGTATGGCGCGGGACATGAAAGAGGACAGCGACCCGGCACCGAAAATGTCATTTAATGCGTGCCATTTTTCAAAAGAAGAATGAAATACTGCTCAGTAACAACACAAATATCCCCAGTCCGAAATTTACTTTAACTAAGTTGATGGATAATTTTTGCAGGGCAGCCTTTTCATCGTCAGATACCGTTTTTATAATCTTCGGGCCCAAAAATAAACCCCTATAGAAATGAATGGCAATCATTGCAAAAACTAAAAAATGTTTCATAATTAAAGCCGTGGTCCATTTATTTTCAACGCGGTAAAGGTTAGTTAAAAGGATTCCAGTAATAACTAAAAGGACTATACTATAATTTGCCAGCGGTGTAAATCTTCTTGAAATTTCGCTCATTACCTTGCCGGCTTCTTTTCCCAGAACTTGTTTAACCGACGGTCTTGCGATAAGGAGGATAAAAGCAATCCCTCCAATCCAAATAACCGTTGTTACCAGATGAATCCAATAAGATATTATCAATATTAACTCTTTCATCTTGTTCTCCTTGTAATTTAAGTTGAGGCGGCGGATTGAATATAACCCGCCGCCTTGATTGCCTATTTTGTCTTAATGGGCAAGATCAACCCTTTCTAAATCGTATAAGTATCAGTAGATTCTTTTTTGTTCGTCTGTTTTGTCTTAACAGGTGTGATGCAGCCGCAACCACAAGATTTTTTTACCTTAATTTTGATTTCGGGCTTTTTTTCTTCGGTTCCATTTTTTTGTTTCTTAGTGCCTTTTTTCATTATTGTCACCCCCTTCATATTTAAGTTAATGCGTATCTACTTATACATTTAAGCAAAAAAATAATTTCTATATTTTATTTAAACAGCCGCAGGTGCAGATACGGTTAAGTCTCTGCCGGCATTTCTCAAGGGCATCCCGGTTTAAAGAATAATATATCCAATATCCCCGCCTTTCGTCTTTTACAAGCCCCGCGCTTTTAAGCACCCGCAAATGCTGGGATATCGCGGACTGGGTTATCTTCAATGCTTCAGCCAGAACATTAACGCTCATAGGTTCTTTTTTCAGGAGTTCAATAACCTCTATCCGTTTATCAACAGAAAATATTTTGAACAGCTCCGCCGCTTCTTTCATGTCCGCCCGTATATTTAAACTTTATAAGTATATACTAATATACTTTATTGCGCCTGTGTTGTCAAGTACTTTGTTAAATTCAGGAAAATAATTTCTAAAAAAACCCATTCATCCGGCCGATAAGTAAATTATTCATTTAAACGCGAATAATAAAAAATGATTAAAGAACCGCAAATTCCCCAGTTTGATTTGATATTATGCTTATCAAATACGATTGATTTGGTCTCATCCATAATGGTCAATCATCACCAGCGTGTGGCTTATATCGCTTTGAGCATCGCCGAAGAATTAGGCCTTTCCTCGGAAGAAATAAATGAACTTGTTTTGGCGGGAATACTTCATGACGCGGGCGCGCTTTCTCTTCAGCAGAGAATGGACGCATTGTCTTTTGAAATTGAAAAACCCCATCAACACGCTGAAACCGGGTATCGGCTCCTGGAAAGTTTTACGCCGCTTTCAAAAGAGGCTTTATTAATAAAATATCATCATGTCCCATGGGAGGAAGGCGGGGGAGAGGAGTTCCATGGAGAAAAAGTTCCATTGGGCAGCCATATTCTTCATCTATCTGACAGGATTGACGTTTTGATAGACAGGGAAGAAGACATTCTCGGGCAAGTTAAAGGGATTTACAACAGGATCGAGGAGCAGTCAGTGAAGATGTTCATGCCTGAACTTGTTGACGCGTTTAAGAGTTTGTCGAGAAAAGAATATTTCTGGCTTGACACGGTTTCCCATGGCATAACTTCCGTTCTAAGGCGAAATGGAAGGCTTAAAATGGTGGAGGTGAGCGGAAAAGCTTTGTTGGACCTTGCAAATCTATTCAGCCAGATTATTGATTTCCGCAGTCATTTTACGGCCTCTCATTCAAGCGGGGTATCGGCCGTATCCGAAGAATTAGCGAGGCTTGCCGGATTTTCCCCGGGGGAATGCAGGATGATGAAAATCGCGGGATTACTGCATGACCTTGGGAAATTGGCTATTCCAACAGAGATTCTTGAAAAAGCGGGAAAATTAACGCCGGATGAATTTAATGTTATCAGAAGTCATACTTTTTACACATACCGCAGTTTGGAATCTATCCGTAATCTTGAATTAATTAATAGCTGGGCGTCGTTTCATCACGAACGGCTTGACGGCCAGGGGTATCCTTTTCATATCAGTGGTGATGATCTTTCTTTGGGGGCGCGGATAATCGCCGTGGCGGATATTTTTAACGCCCTGACCGAGAAACGTCCATACCGGGACGGGAGCGGTTTTAATGAGACAATAGGGATTTTGGAAAGGATGGCGCAATCAAAGGCCATAGATCCTTATATTGTATCTATTTTAAAGTCCAACTATGATGAAATCAGTTCTATCCGGGCCGCCACGGAAAACACCGCTTTACAAAAATATGAAAAATTCAGGGTGGACACGGATGAAATTGTTTAGAAGCGGTTTCATAAGTTCCTTCTATTGCAGAAGGCTTTCGGACTTATGAACTACGTTATCGGCACAAAATGTCTTTTAACAAATCCTCGGCAATTGGTCACCTTCAGGCGTGATAAGCGGCCTTTTACCGCCGATGGAAGTTTTTAGAAACACGC
>JBFMCF010000020.1 GCA_040754625.1 bacterium
CGATACTTTTTTGGGAACTTTGTTCCTAATAGCTTTCATGCCGGTCTCCTTTATAACACACTATAAAAGATTCGGCTGAAAGCTATTTTTTTATATACTTTTTTTTAAATTTGCCAAACTCAAGTAAATTAATTATAGTATAATTTCTTCTATGCTAAAGGAAAACTTGCCGGGAAAAATTTTTAATATTTCTGTAATCAGTATTTTAAGTTTACTGGTTTTTTATTTTCTTGCCCTTATTTTTTCACAAATATCATTTCTTTCAATCAGGACATTTTTTCCATTGCTCATTTCAAAAGACGTTTTATTCTCGATCGGGTTAAGCCTTTTCACCGCGACAATAGCAAGCGTTCTCGCAAATATTATTGCGATTCCGTCGGCTTACGCTATTTCCCGCTATGAATTCTTCGGCAAAGATATCATTGATACAATTATCGATATCCCGATCCTTCTTTCTCCAGTCGCCTTGGGAACTTTGATTTTAATGTTTTTTAATACAAGAGCCGGGACGTTTATCCAGAACAATTTCGTTGATTTTATTTTTAGCGTCAAGGGAATAATTCTTGCGCAGTGGACGGTAACTGTCGCGCTGGCAGTTAAAATATTAAAATCGGTTTTCGACAGCATAAATCCTCGTTATGAATCAGTTGCGCGTAGCCTCGGAAGCAGCAGGATGGGAGCATTTTTTAAAATTACCCTTCCGATTGCAAAAAACGGGATTATGACTTCTTTTATTCTCACGTGGGCCCGTGCCCTCGGAGAATTCGGTGCATCGGTGATGGTCGCAGGAGCAATGAAGGGAAAGACGGATACCCTGCCTATAGGCATTTATTTAAGCATAGCGTCTTTTGATCTTGAAAAAGCGGTGGTTTTGATCACGATCTTGATTTTTATTTCGTTTGTCATATTAATTATTTTTAAAAAGGTGGTTAAGAAAGAGGGGTGGCATGTATAAAATAATGTCATTTAAGATTTTCCAAATCTGCTAAATCTTGTAATCTTCCTGCCGCTTTTTTATTTTTTTTCAAATTTTCCAAATCAATAAAAGAGACAAGAATTCCTTCGACATTCAGCTCCATTTTAGAGGAATAACAAACTTCAAAATCAACACCTGCTAAACTTGTTAAAAGATCGATTCTGCTTGGCGGGTTACCTAATTGTATTACATAGTTCGGCTTTAGAAAATCTTCTATTTTAAGATCAAGTGAACTGAAACCGAATTCATGCAGAGTGTTAATGACATTTTCAGCGTTTTCTCTGTTAATCCAAAGCCATAAATCAATATCTTTTGTATAGCGAGGATAGCCATGAAATGCCAATGCATAGCCGCCTACGACAAGATATTTAACGTGGTTTTTGTTTAATAATTCTATAAACTCTCTGAAATCCTTGTTTAGAACCATATTTCCATCTATTATATTCGTTTCTTATGTTTTCCAGCGTTTCAAGCCTTTTTTCAAAAGATTGAGTTTGCCAATAACTGAAATCGCTGGAGGATTCTTCTATTTTAATTTTTTTTATAACATTTCTATCAACTTTTGAAAATGAATTCATAAACAAATTATATCAGATTTTAGAGAATGTGTGTTGGTAAAATTGTTTATATTGTTAAGATAATTAAAATATTATGACCAGCTTGATTATTTTTGGTACCTTTGTTATGATTGCTTACATAGAAAAAAAGTATTTATGTATTAAAGGGTAATGAAAAGGTAATGTAACGGTAACGGAAGTAATGAAAAGGTAATGAATAGATTATCTGGTGGGAAACCATGTTAGAAATTAAAGATTTAGAGCTGAAAATTGAAAATAAGATTTTGTTTAATATTAACCTCGAGATTAATAAAGGCGAATATTTTGTCCTGCTGGGCCCCAGCGGTGTGGGAAAGACGCTTTTGATCGAGGCAGTTATTAATTTGCGGAGGCCTTATAAAGGCCGTGTTTTTTTGGATGGAAAAGATATTACATCTTTGCCGCCGGAAAACCGTCCGATCAGTTATCTTCCCCAGGATTCTTTTCTTTTTCCTCATCTTGGGGTAAAAGATAATATTCTTTTTGGCGCGCGTGAGCGCAAAATTCGCATTAATGAACAGAATAAACGATTTAATGATCTGGTTTCTGTTTTGAATATTAAAAACATAATAGGCCGCGGTGATATAATGACCCTGAGCCTGGGTGAACAGCAGCGTGTCGCGTTGGCAAGGGCTTTAATAGTTAATCCTGAAATACTTTTTCTTGATGAGCCGTTTGCCTCTGTCGATGAATACCAGAAAAGAATATTGCAGGTAAAATTAAAAGAGATAAACAGGCTGTTTGAAATAACGATTTTTCACGTTACGCACGACCGTGAAGAGGCATTTATGCTGGGAGACAGATTGGCGATAATGATTGACGGAAAGATCCGGCAAACCGGGACCCGTGATGAAATTTATTATCATCCGACATCCATTGAAGTTGCCCGTTTCATGCTGAATCAAAATATTTTTACGGGGGAGATAGCAGGCATGCAAAATGACGATTTATTGATAAAAACAGAGGAAGGCCTGGAGTTTAAAGCTCAAAAACCGGGTAAGAAATTCAAGGAAAAAGACAAAATATTTTGCGGCATCCGCCCTGAAGAGATTGCAGTAATACGGCCTGACCGTCCGCTAAAGCCGATGTTAGAGGATAATCTTTTCGAAGGAGAAATATCGGAGATATTTGAAAAGGGCGGGAACCATATTATTATTTTAAAATTAATCGATAAAAATTTTTTACTTGAGGTTATTGTGCCCAATTGCGCCTATAGGGACATGAATATCTCAACGGGAAAGATAATACAGGTTTGTTTAAAAAAGAATTCTATATGGGTTTTGCCGCAAAAAGAGACTTGTAATCTGAATTTGCCAACGTCAAGTAATAAGTTAAAAACATAACAGAAAGAGGTGATAAAAATGGACCCACGTGTTATCCCGCTTTATTATTTAAGTTCGTTCGCAGGTTTGATTATGGTTGCAGGGGGGATTTGGCTGCTTTACAAACAAAAAATTTATATCGACAGGGAATCAAAAGAGGTCACGGAAATCGAGACCCCGATCGGTAAATTTAAAACCAACATCCCGGCGTTAATACTTTTCGCCCTGGGTTTTGTCCCATTGATTTATCCGATTATTAAATCGTCTGAAATAACGGAACAGGTCAGTATAAAGGGGATGGTAAAGGCCAATGAATATCCCGTCCAGGTTTACGCCGTAATAAAGTCCGATTCAATCATGGAAAACAGGGATTTCAGCCTGCAGGTGCCTGTGCTGAAAAATATTACAGATGAATATAAGGTCATTTATCTTGTCGGGAACATGGTTTTCGAGGACAGGGCTGATTTAAAAAATCAGAAAAACGGGGAAATCGTCCTGCCGGGCAAGGAAATTCAATCAGCTGTTGCAGCAAATTTTAAAACGAAATTACAGCCGGTGCCGGAGGAATTCTAACAAGAACTCCTCCCAGCCTCCTCTTTTCACGAAGTGATCGCTTCGCGAAAAAAAGAGGAGGCGTAGAGAAAAGGGGATTAAGGGGAGTTCTAAAAAAGAGGTGATAAACATGGGAAAAATAAATTTACAAGTTTTAACGCTTTGTTTAATTTTGGTTCTTTTATCAGTATCTGTTTACGCGGCCGAATTAAACGGCCGGGTCCGCGAAAATACAAAGAAAGAAGGTATTCCCGGTCTTGTTGTGAAATTAAAACCTCCGAAAGCATCTCAAAAACCGGAAAAAATAACAAAAACAGGTAAAAACGGGGAATTTGTCATTAAAGATTTGGATACTGGCAAATATATGCTGGAAGTCTATGAAGCCACCACGATTATTTACCGTGAAGTGCTTGAGTTAAACAGTGACACTACTAAGGAAATTGAACTGGAGAAAAAGTAGAAACGGTTGTTTTTATCCGGATGAAAACGAAAATTTCCGCGAAAGAACTTGGGATTGATTTAATATCCAAAGAGGAAACAGAGATTTTTAAATGGTTTCTCGCCTGCCTTTTGTTTGGGAAACCGATCCAGCAGACTGTGGCTGAACGGGCTTATTTTGAATTTGTGAAAGAAGGGCTTGTCTCCCCGGATAAAATCATCGCCGCAGGCTGGGACAAACTTGTGGAAGTCCTTGACAGGGGGCATTATGTCCGTTTTGATTTTTCCACAGCCACAAAGCTTTTGGAAATCTGCGGAGAATTAAAACAAAAATACGGAACCATGTCAAATTTGATCGAGAATGCCAAAGACAAAAAAGACCTTAAAGAGAAGTTAATTAAGTTCAAAGGTATCGGGCCGGTAACCGCAAGAATATTTTTAAGTGAATTAAAATAAATGAACTTCAGGATAAATTCAGGGAAGGAAAGATTTCTGATTTAGAGAAAATCGTATGAATACTATTGACATAGCGGAATTATTAATATATGATATTGAGGTAAGAATAATTATTACTTCCATTTCATAAAACATTTCTATGGATAATTTAATCGCAAAATTATATCAATCTTCAAAAACGGTTTTGACTGTCAAAGATGTTTCTTTAATCTGGAAGGAAAATAACCTGAATAATCTTAAGTCTAAAATATCATACTATGTCAAAAAAGGTGATTTGATGAGGTTATCAAGGGGATTTTTCGCGAAAGATAAAAATTATAATCCAAGGGAATTGGCGACGAGTATCCATACACCCTCTTATATCAGTTTTGAAACAATTTTACGTGATGAAGGTTTAATCTTTCAGCATTACGAAACCATTTTTGCTGCAAGCCATCTGTCCAGGACAATAAAATGCGATAAATATACCTTTACTTATCGAAAACTGAAAGATGAAGTTTTGTATAATCCGGCCGGAATAATAAACCATGATGAGTATAGTATTGCAGGTAAAGAGAGGGCATTTTTGGACATGGTTTATCTTTTTCCGGATTATTATTTCGATAATTTGGGGAATATGGATTGGAATAAATGTTTTGAATTGTCAGATATCTATAAAAATCAACAATTAATAAAACGTATTGGAAAATATCAAAAAAATGCTGAATAGAACAAAACACCAATTAATTATGGGCCAAATCCTGAAAGATATTTATACGGATATTTCTATCGCGTCTCTTTTAGGTTTAAAGGGCGGAACCTGTGCCTATTTTTTTTACGGATTGCCGCGTTTTTCTGTTGACCTTGATTTTGATTTACTTCCGGGTAAGGGAATAGAAAAGCAAACTTTGCTGGAAAAGATAGAAAACATCTTGAAAAAATACGGTAATATCAGGGATAAGTATGTCAAACGGTACACAATATTTATCGTTTTATCATATGGTGATGAAGATCATAACGTCAAGGTGGAAATTTCCACCAGAAAGGGCTATTTTTCCATTAGAGAGAACTATGAATTAAAGAAATATCTTGGTATTTCAATGCTTGCGGCAAAAATGGATTATCTTTTTGCAAACAAACTTGCGGCATTAACCTTGAGAAAAAAAACAGCCATGCGGGATATTTATGACATCCGCTATTTTGCCAAAAATAACTGGGATATCAATGAAGATGTATTAAAGGCATATACGGGAAAAACCACAAAAAAGCATTTGGCTGATTGCATCGCGGTAATAAAGAAAATAAAAGATAATCAGATTTTGCAGGGATTGGGTGAATTGATAAGCGAGAAAGAAAAAGCATGGGTGAAATCGCATCTAAAAGAGGATGTTTTGTTTTTGATGAGGTTGAGGTTGGAGGTAAAATGAATAATATATTAAATAAAAATGATTACCTGGTTTTTTTGCGTAATTTAAAAAATGAAATTATCTCTGCCCGGCAAAAGGCTTATCAGTCAGTAAACCGGCAGTTGATAGAGCTGTATCTTTATGTAGGAAAATCTATTTATGAAAAGATAGAGGTTTCAAAATGGGGTGAGGGTGTTGTAGAGTCATTGGCAAATGACCTAAATAAAGAATTTCCTGATATGAAAGGATTTTCACCTCAAAATTTATGGCGAATGAAACAAATTTACGAGACATATAAGGATTTTCCAAAACTCTCACCACTGGTGAGAGAATTACCGTGGACACATAATACAATTATTCTTCATCATACTCAGAATATTGAAGAAAAAGAGTTTTATATTAAATCATGCGTAAATGAAAAATGGTCGAGGCGGGAATTGGAAAGGCAGATAAATTCTTCACTTTATGAGCGATTTATGCTTTCGAAGAAAACAGATAACTTAGTGCCTCATACAAAAGAAAAAGATTTTCTTACACATTTTAAAGATGAATATATATTTGATTTCCTGGGCTTGAAAGATGAATTTTCTGAAAGCGATTTGCGAAAAGCAATAGTGAATAATATTAAGCAATTTTTTCTGGAATTCGGAAAATATTTTACCTTTGTGGGTGAAGAATATAAAATAACCATTGGTGATGAGGATTATAAAGTGGATTTGTTATTTTACCATAGGCTGTTAAAATGTTTTGTGGCGGTTGAATTAAAGATTGGGAAATTTAAACCGGAATACGTCGGCAAAATGCAATTTTACCTGTCCGCCCTTGATGAAAAAGTAAAATTGAAAGATGAAAATCCCTCTGTTGGTTTAATTCTCTGTAAATCAAAAAATGAAGAAGTTGTCCGTATTGCAATCAGCAAGGCGGTTTCTCCGGTTAAAGTTGCAACCTACAAGACAAAGATTATTGATAAAGAACTGCTTAAAAAGAAATTACACTCTTTGCCGTTGCCGGAAGGGTATAATAAGAATGAAGCAGAATGATTTTAAGTATATCTTATCTGTGAAACTGATTCTTTTTGCTAATTTAAGATCGGATAGTGGAAAATGGAAAAGAAAGATTTAAATAGACAATTTCATGGTGCAGTAAATGCGATTAGCGGATATGGATATGAGGTAAATTTTTTTGTAGCAAAGTTGGTAGATATGTTTATTGAAGGTTCTACAGGATATATCGTTAATGTAACAAGAACAAAAAGAAATAATTCTGTTGATGATGTGTTGGTAAAAACAAAAACGGTTAATTCATTTTATCAATGCAGATTATATGCAAACTATAATTCAGAATTATTTAGTGCTTTGCTGATTCAGTTTAGAAATGACCAAACTATAAATATTATTTTAGTTACTCAGAATAAAGATAAGCACTATAGTAAATTAAGTTATGAATCTCGTAATTATGCATATAAAACATTTGTTAATAACTTGGAAAATGATACACAGCTAAAAAAATGTAAAGAGAAATTTGGTTTTTTATGTTCCTTATTAAACGGAGATTTAAAAAGTAAAGATAAAAAACAAAAGATTATTTACAATTTTTTAAAAAAATTTTCAATAGAAGTTTTTGATGAAACAAATATTAAGGAAGCAATAAGAAAAAAGTTAGAGTATTTTGGTTATTCTGATAGTGAATCTAAGGCTATATATAATGAGTTAAGCGTACAGGCTAATGAAAGTAATTGGCAGGACAAGGCTATAAACTTTGGGGAATTAAAGCAGATATTAAATGGGATTGGAATTAGTTATCCTCCTACGATTAATAATAAACCGGAATTCCAGAAGTTCCACAAAAAAATAAATCCTCATGTATTAGAAAATCCAAAAACAAAATTTTATGAAAAAATAAGTCATCTCATTGATTTAATTGGTAACTTAAATAAACCTCAAGTGGTAGAGAGAAAACGGGTACTAAAAATTATCGAAGAAAATGATATTCTTTCCTGGCATTTTTTCAAGAATTTAAAAGATGTTAACTGGTTTCCAGAAATTAAAGATAACCTAATAAAATCTGTTATACGAGAAAAGGTTGATAGAGCAGTTAAATATCAACTTCTAACCTATTTGGGGTTATGTCTTGATAATTATACGGATAATATTATTCCCTTGCTTGTCGAATTTGAGAAGAATGCAAAAAATCCACATATTCTTATAGCTTTTGTAAAAATTTCGGCTAAAATAAAACCCTCAAATAAAAAAGATTTAAAACAAATATGGGCAATCTTAGAGAAGCTATCAGAAAATTCTTATCCCCTTCTACGTAAAGAAATACCAAATACCTTAGAGTCACTTTGTGAATATGATTTAGATAAAAGCTTGAAAATATTGGGAAAACTTATCTTGTTAAAAATAGAACCTAAAGATGTTACTTTAGGGTCTCCTACTTTTGCTGCAACATTTCAAGGAAGAGACATGGAAAATAGTGTATTTAAAGAATCTGCTAAACTTTTAAGTAAGCTAATGGCCGATAAAAAAATTGCAACTAAAGCTTTTAATTTTGCAATAAATCTTGAAGTACAATTTATAAAGCAAGTTAGAGGGAAACCTGAAAAAAATGCTGGTATAACTTTAGATCATTCCTCGATTTGGTTATCAAACGAAATTTCCTTGGAGAAACTTGAATATATGTATGATCGCAAAGAAAGGGTAGCGCTTGAAATCGAAAGACGTTTAGAGCAATATGCGGCTTCTGATTTTGAACTGACAAAAGAATTATGTTCAAAATTATTACAGGCAAAATATGAAGTCTTTCATTTAGCTGTAATAAAAGTTCTAACAAGGCATATAGAACAATATTTGGATTTGGTAGAACATATTGTTTTCAATAAAGATTTATGGGTAATTCGTAATATTCAAAATTACTTTTTGCAAACACTTATAAGAAAATATTTTGAATTAAGGCAGAATCGTTTATCCGAATATGTTGGGGAAGTAAACGCACTAACTTATAAAGGTAATTCTAAATCAGCAGATTATTTTAAACAAGATTTATTTGTATCAATTCCTGAAAATTTAAGGACAGAAGATATCAAAAAAGAATTAGAGCGATTAAATATCGAATTAAAAACAGAAAATGAAATAACAAAACCGTTTGAAATCCGAACTGCTGATGATTGGGCAGAACCCAAATTGGATATTTCCATAGAGGAAATTAGAATGAAAAACGAGGATGAAATAATTAATATTATGGAAGAATCTACTGCTGGCAAAGGAATAATTTCTCCGCGAGATTTAGCAAACTTATTCAAAGACTTTATCAAGGGAACTCCTGAACGATTACAGGTTTTACTAGAGAAAATGGAAGGAAAACAAATTGAATCAGTTTTTTTAAGTGGAATGGTAAGCGGTTACCTCCAATCCGAAAAGGCGGATTTGAAGGTTGTAATTGATTCATTCTGGAAAATACAAAAATCCGATACATGGATTAGACGAGAAGTTGCCAATTATTTAGATAAAGAATGTAGAAAGGAAGAAATTCAGAGAATAGACCTAATTTTGATTGAAGAAATTAAAAAGGTTTTATTTGATTTGATGCTGGACAAGCATCCTGAAAATAATGAAACAATTAAATCAAGTAATCCACGTCCTGATGATGGAGTAACCAGAGGTATAAATTCAATTAGAGGTGTTACAGCAGGTGCATTGATATGGTTATTACATTATTTCCCAAAGGACAAAGACATTCCTGGAAAAATAAAGATTCTATCTGATGATTCAACAAATGCAGTTAAATCTGCGTTAATTTATTATTTAAGGCTCATTTCAAAAGATAATTATAGTTTATGTCAATCAATAGTAAATAAATTTAAAAACTGCAGAGATCCTGAAATAGATTGTGCCTTATTATATTATTTTTCCTCTTTAAATTCATCTAAATGTATGGAAAATATTGATTTTATTAAACTGCTATTCACTGATAAAAACAAACAAATTCAAGAGATGTTAGGGAAATTAGTCGGAGAACATTATATTTATGATGGTGGTTTGGAAGATTTAGTCAATAAGATAGTAAAAGGTAGTATCGGGGAAAAAGAGGCAAGAATATCCCTTGCGTTTATATTGGAATCGCGTTTAGAGGGATTAATTGCAAAAAAGAAATATAAAAATATTATTCAATTGCTTGCAAAATTGTTAGATACTAAGCAAGAACCTGAAGTCAGATTTAGGGCTTCATATTTTCTTGATAGAGATGAATTTAAAATGGATTATTTCCCTGTTTTAAATAAATATAAAATTATTGATGTAATTTTAAAAGATGATACAAATATTATGGCCCAGAGTCATGTAATAAATTATCTTCACCGTTGCATTTTGGAAGGGAAATTTGTGGAGCAAAGTATTGATATCTTATACAAGCAGACAATGAAAATCGATATGATTTGGGATGACCAGTTAATTGTAAACAAAATAGCAGAGATTGTAAAAAATAGATTTCAAAACCAATCAATAAAAGAAAAATCATTAGTGAATGACAAAATTGATGCAATATTTGATAAAGGATTAGAAAAAGGTTGGGAATTATTTTATGATTTATTTTATGAATTTAAACAAAAAAAGAATTAGAATAAATACCTATGATTATGATCTTAAAATACTGGAATTAAAATGGAAAAAAATGAAAGAAAAAAATCGCCCAAAAGCCTTCCATACGAAGCTGGTAAGAAAGATATTCAACTAAAATATATTGTTGAAAATTGTATACCCGATACAGAAAAGATAAATGTATGTGATTATGGTTGCGGGAATGGTCTTTTTCTTGCGGCTCTATCATGCTTTCCTGAAAAATCAATAGGGATATATCTTCCTATAGATGAAGATGATGAGGCATGTATTGAAACAGGCAATCATATTTTGGGTAATTCCCAGATTGAAGATAAGCCTCCTAATTCATGTAAACCAAACAATATTGATTTTGAAAAATATGGCGGGAAATTTGATATTGTTATAATGCATCATATTTTCCATGAAGTTATTCAACCTTTTGAACTATTTGAACAGGCATTTAAGCTTCTTAAACCTGAAGGTAAGATAGTTATAGGAGATTTCCTGTTTTTTTATTGGTATGAACCTTACCATGTGTTTTGGGATTGCAATACGATAAGGGAACTTTTTGATTCCGAAAAATTTGATGTTAATTGTATACCCCATAAAGACCAAAATAAACATGATTCTTATTTAGCCTTTATCGCCTTAAAAAAAGGTGAAAACTATCCTACAAGACTGTTTTTCATCCCAAAGCTTAAAAATATTTATTTGAAAATGATAAAATTTTATAGAAAGATAATTGAAGATAAGGCAGATCTTCATGAAAAAGTATCTCGAGAAGTTGCAATTTATTTTATGTTAGTTGATCATATAACTCGTCGTATCGAGGAGATTAAAAGTAGTCCTCTCAACGAGGAATTGCAGTCTTTAGTAGAAATTGTGACCCCACACACTTATAAATCAATAAGAAGTGATGAATATGGCAAAAAAAGATTCCATTTAATTGTTCCTTTAACATGGAATTATATTGCAGTTCACTCCGATACTCAAAGAGATTTGTATTCTGATATAGTTAAAACTATGCACACAGCAACTGCTAAATTTATTTGCATATACGGTCAGCCATTAAGTGGTAAAAGTACTTTAATGAGAAGAGTTGGTTACGATTTAGCCTCTGAGTTCAAAATGGT